>NZ_CP160328.2:1800000-2100000 GCF_040741455.2 Snodgrassella alvi | reverse complement strand
ATCCTGCCAGCTGGTATCGGCAGGTCCTACACCACCAATCCAATACATGGTTTCGCCGCGTGGACTATCTAAAGGCACAATACATTGTTCGTGATGCCGGCGACCGAGTCTGGCCACACGATAGCCCTGAACACTCTCTGGAGTAACAGCCGGAATATTGATATTCCATAACAACGGTTGGGCTGGCTGATGTGCGCATATTTTGGTTAAAACAGTAGCTACCGCTTTTTCAGCAGTCTCCCAGTAGCGGCCACTGCGGTCATTAATCGAAAAGGCCAGTGCCGGTATACCCATCAAAAATGCTTCGGTAGCAGCAGCTACGGTACCGGAATACAAGACATCATCGCCCATATTGGCACCATGATTGATGCCAGAAAGCACTAAATCTGGTTTGAAATCGGACATGGTATGCAGCGCAACGTGGATACAGTCAGTGGGCGTGCCGTTGACATAAAAAAAGCCATTAGCAGCATTTTTTATCGACAGAGGACGATTGAGGGTAAATGAGTTACTTACACCACTTTGGTCGCTTTCCGGTGCCACGACTCTTACTTCGGCAAACTCTGCCGCCACCTTCGCTAGTAGAGCTAATCCTGCGGATAAATATCCATCATCGTTACAAATTAAAATTCTCATACCTATCCCAGTTAAAAATCTTTGTCTTGCTACAACTGGGCTACTTTAAGCCCATAGAAATTGCTGGTAGCCTGTTTCAATTATTGAAATAAAAGGCTGGAGACACCTGAAAGCCATCTGCAGGCAACTGCCAGAATCTCTGCTGAAACCTATCTGCTTTAAGCTCAGCCACTAATTATAAGGGTTTACACCTGTTCTGACAGCTATATATGCTGATTTTGTGCCAACAAACAAGAATGCAATGCAGATATTCTGTGTAAAAACGACCAGACAGGATGTATTGATTAACTGTTATCAATGGAAACTGTGTAAAAGTAATAACATAAAAAACGAACCGAAACGGTTCGTTTTTTTAGACTACTAAGTAAGATGCAGGCCCTGAAAGAATTGAGCATTTGCATTTCAGCAATCAATCGCTATTGACCTGCTTTTACCTGCTGAAACAGGCGTACCGCCAGACGCACTGCATCCTGAGATTTGGGTGATACCACAAAACTTTTATCCAGCACTGCCTGTGTGGGGAATATACTTGGATCACTACTGATTTCGCTATTCAACAGAGCCCGTGCCGGTTTGCTGGCAGGAGCAAACGTTACATAATTACCATTTTTGGCAGCCACTTTAGGATCCAGAGTGTAATTGATGTATTTAAGCGCATTGGCAACATTCTGAGCATCTTTGGGAATCATAAATGAATCAATCCAAATACCCACTCCCTCTTTCGGTGCCAGTACCTCTAAATGAACGCCGCTTTTGGCATCCTCAGCTCGTTTTTTGGCTATATTCAGGTCGCCGCCATAGCCTGTAGCTACACACAGGTCTCCGCGCGCCATATCATCTATATAGCCTGAAGAACTAAAGCGCTTGATGTCATTACGCACAGATTTAATCAAATTGGTTGCCGCACGGATATCCTCCGGCGCACTACTGTTCGGGTCTTTACCCAGATAATGCAGAGCCAGAGGATACAGCTCGGTAGGGCTGTCAAACAGCGAAATGCCACAGCTTTTGAGTTTATGCGTATAGGCAGGATTGAATACCAAGTCCCACAGATTATCTGGCAGCTTGCCGTCCAGTGCTTTATCAACCAGAACCTTATTGATGCCAATGGTATTCATACCCCAGAAATAAGGTACTGCGTATTTATTACCTGGATCGACCTTATCCATCATTTTTAGCAGATTAGGGTCGATATTATTGTAGTAAGACAGCTGGCTTTTGTTAACGGGCTGATAGGCGCCCGCCTTGATTTCGCGGCCGACATTGGCTATAGACGGCACCACCAAATCATAGCCGGAACGGCCAATCAGGATTTTAGCTTCTAGTGTTTCGTTACTGTCATAATAGTCGTAACGAACTTTGATTTTATTTTCTTTTTCAAAAGTTTTTACGGTATCAGGGTCTACGTAATCCGACCAGTTGTAGATATTGAGCTGATCTGTGGGATTCATGACTCCGTTAGTGGAGGCCGCATTTTTGTTTGCTGTACCGGCATCCGAGCATGCAGCAATCAGCACACTGACGATGGCTGACAATACCAGTGATTTTTTCATACACGATTTCCAATTTGTATGCCCACAGTAATGAGGGAAGCAAGTATCTATATGACGTGCACCAGCACAGCCACCTCTAAACCGACATTAAACTGTGAAATACAGCACCACGCAAGAGTATTTGGCAAATTATTACAGTGTATGCACCCAGCAAGGACACAAACTTGCCCGATATGCTAAAAAATCGTACGGAAAAACCAAAATAATACACCGGCCAGCAGTATGGAAACAGGTAGAGTCAATACCCACGCCATAACCAGATTGCGGATGGTAGACTTTTGCAATCCACTTTTATTGGCAGCCATGGTACCGGCAATACCCGAAGTCAGTACATGTGTGGTGCTGACCGGTAAGCCAAAACGGTCGGCAGCAAAAATCAGCGAAGCAGTCACCAGCTCGGCAGAAGCACCCTGTGCATACGATAAATGAGTTTTACCGATTTTTTCGCCCACTGTTACCACAATTCTCTTCCAACCCACTAGTGTACCTAGTCCCAGCGCTAGTGCCACCAGTACCTTCACCCACACCGGAATATACTTGGTAGCATGGTCTATAGACGTATGATAAGCCTTCAAACTCGCTATTTGTGCCGAATTAAGATTATATTGGCGATGCAAGCTATTTTTTTGCAGCAAGGTTAGCGATTCTGACACCAAATACATATCATTGCGAATATTGCCTACCTGCTCCGGCGGCAGATTACGCAGGCTGTCGCTTTTACTGACATCATGCGCCACAATATGCACCAGCTGCGCGAGCGCTGCCAGCTGCTGCGGCGTACCCTGCTTGTCTTCTACCAAAGCAGTGACCTCAGCACGTGCATCTGCATTTTGCGGCAGTACCAAGCCCGCTGGCAGCAATCCTTCTATAGTTTGCTGGGCAGAAAGCGAATTAGCCGAAAACTTCACCCATTCTTCTCTGGGCACAGCATGATTCAATGCATAGGCCATTGGGACGGTTCCTATCAAAATCAGCATAATTAGTCCCATGCCTTTCTGACCATCGTTCGAACCATGTGCAAAGCTTACCGTGGTACAGGTAAAAATCAGCAATAGGCGTATCGGCCACGGTGGCGGAGCGTCATTTTCCGGTGCACGGTACAAGGCTGGTATTCGCAGCAATTTTTTCGATAAAATCAGCAGCAGACCAGCCAGCACAAAACCAAGCAGCGGAGAAAAAAGCAGGGATTCGCCCACATTGATCACCTGTTTCCAGCTCACGCCACTGGTACCCAGATGAGCAGACATTAGCTGATTGGCCACTCCGACACCGATAATCGAACCAATCAACGTATGCGAACTGGATGCAGGCAAACCCAGCCACCAGGTACTAAGGTTCCAGATAATTGCTGCGGACAATAATGCAAATATCATTGCATATCCGACGCCACTGCCCATATGTAGAATCAGTTCAACCGGCAGCAGTGAAATCACACCATAAGCAACAGCACCGGTAGATAGCATTACCCCAAGAAAATTAAACACACCAGACCAGATTACAGCAGTATTAGGACTGAGCGAGCGCGTGTAAATCACGCTGGCTACGGCATTGGCCGTATCATGAAACCCATTCACAAACTCAAATGCCAGTGCAATCAGCAAAGCAACTGTTAATAAGGCATAGACCAGCAATGAAGACCGGGGAATACCCTGCAGATCATGATAGATACACACCGCAGCATAAGCTAATCCGCTAAGCAATATCAGCAGAAACAAAACAATACTTACTTTACCCGTTTTCCCAGATACAGACATAATTGCCCCAGACGACGAGGTCGTAGACGAAGCAGACACAGTTTTCTCCCTATTAGCAGGTGCTATCCTGACTTATTGTAAAAGACCAACATGACAACTTTGTGACAGACACAATAATTTTGCCGGCTGTTGGTTTTTCTCCTTAAAAGCCTATTTTTTTTCGCTGTTCAAGCAGCGACTTATCACATACTAATCTCAGCAAGACACAGCTTTGCTTAGCCTCAACCATATGGAATTCATTCGCTATTTTGTTACATTGAGTATACAGACAGTCTATATAATCTGCCACGATTTACCGGAGTCAATCTGTTTACTACCAGATACAGTGTCAGCCAATTCTCAGTGACGTACATACTTGTGCTACTGCCGCAAGCTTATCTAGCCGGCTTTCTCAATCACACACTTAGCTCATGCAGATAAACATTTATTAGCCGCAACAGCCACATTCAGTCAGTCGTTTATCATTACATTTATTGAAATAAAACCACAAACATTGACGATAACATTTTTATTTCTTAAAGTAACAGTCACAGCAGCATTACGGCCACAATACCATTAATTTGATTCATAAAAATCAACACTAATCACAAATATTCCGCATATACCAATCAATTTTAAGCCAACATACTCACACATTGAGGAGAAACCACATGCAAACATGGGTACAAAACTACTCGGCATTAGGCAACAGTGTCTACCTGACCCTACTGGCTGCCCTGTTACCCATAATATTTTTCTTCGTGGCACTTACTGTCTTGCGCATGAAAGGCCATATTGCCGGAGCCATCACCTTGGTTCTTGCAATTATCGTGGCCGTAGCAGCCTATAAAATGCCGCCGGTACTTGCATTATCGTCCGCATTATATGGTTTTTTCTATGGCCTGTGGCCAATAGCTTGGATTATCATTACAGCCGTATTTCTGTATAACCTGACCGTTAAAACCGGCCATTTTGACATCATCCGCGCTTCGATTCTCTCTATCACCGAAGATCAGCGTCTACAACTGCTGCTCATCGGTTTTTGCTTCGGCTCCTTTCTAGAAGGTGCAGCTGGATTCGGAGCACCGGTTGCTATTAGTGCGGCACTGCTGGTAGGGTTGGGTTTCAGACCCTTGTTTGCAGCTGGCTTATGCCTGATTGCAGATACTGCTCCGGTAGCCTTTGGGGCACTGGGTATTCCGATTCTGGTCGGTGGACAGGTTTCTGGTATCGATCCCTTTCATATTGGCCAGCTGGCCGGTCGCCAACTGCCAATGATGTCTGTTGTTATACCGTTTTATCTGATATTTATCATGGATGGCATGCGGGGTATCCGCCAAACCTGGCCGGCACTGCTGGTGTCTGGCGTATCCTTTGCCGGCACACAGTTTATTACCGCCAATTTCATTGGCCCCGAATTACCTGATGTAACTTCAGCCCTCGTTAGTATGGTGTGCCTGACTCTGTTTTTACAGAAATGGCAGCCCAAACAAATATTCACCTTTAACGGCATGCAGCAGTCCAGCACTCAGCGCAAAACCACAGAATATAGTAAAAAACAAATTATGCTGGCATGGTCACCGTTTGTTATCCTAACTGTGTGTGTGGCCGTATGGACAATCAAACCGCTGCAATCATGGTTGAATTCATTCAGTCAGATTAAGATTCACTGGCCAATGCTGGATAATTTGGTTATCAAAACAGCTCCTATCGTTGCTGAAAACGCTCCGATAGCGGCTGAATTCAAGCTGAATATTCTTGGCGCTGTTGGTACCTCCATTCTGCTGGCAGCCATCATTTCCGTGCTTATCCTGAAAATTAAACCACGTCTTGCCATTGATACATTCAAAAGCACTCTGTACGACCTGCGTTTTCCAGTGCTTTCTATCGGGCTGGTATTGGCCTTTGCCTATGTGGTTAACTACTCAGGCCTATCCTCAACACTGGCTCTGGCACTGGCTGATACCGGCAAAGCATTCCCTTTTTTCTCACCATTTCTCGGCTGGATAGGCGTATTCCTAACCGGCTCCGACACTTCTGCAAATGCCCTGTTTGGTGCACTACAGGCTAATACAGCCTTGCAGGTAGGCATGGATCCTGTATTGGCTGTGGCAGCCAATTCTGTTGGTGGGGTAACTGGCAAAATGATATCCCCACAATCTATTGCCATTGCCTGTGCTGCAGTGGGGCTGGCGGGCAAGGAATCTGATTTGTTCCGCTTTACTGTGCGTCACAGTCTGTTTTTCTGTCTGATTGCCGGTATATTTACATTGGTGCAAACCTATCTACTTCCATGGACACTGACTCTGTTTTGATTGACACAAAAAAGCCCGCTAAACCAGCGGGCTTTTTTAGGGCGTAACTTCAGTATCAGCCACCTGTTTTGGCCATAATGCGCACAATCTTATCCGGCTGCTCATTAAATTCATGCTTTTCCGGTTTTAAATCCACTGCATCCCGGATGGCTGCTTCTAATTGCTCATCGCTACAGCTTGCAGCCAGCAAAGGCTTCAGAGCCATACTTTGATCCTGACCCAGACACAGATACAACGTACCATCAACCGACATCCGCACCCGATTGCAGGAAGCACAGAAATGCTGCGAGCGTGGTGTAATTAACCCTAGCGTAAAACGACCATCAACACTTTCCCAATATTTAGCTGGCCCGCCACCATAAACACGCTGGCTCTCATGCAATTGATATTTTGGCCGCAGATTTTCAATTAGTTCGAGCAGATTGAAATACTCCAGTTTACGTCCGCTCATACCCATTGGCATAACCTCAATCAGGCGCAAAATAAAGCCGTTTTCAATACAGAACGCCACCATATCGTCAATATCAGCAGTATTAACGCCGGGCAGCGGCACCATATTGATTTTAATCCGTTCAAAGCCGGCATCGCGTGCCGCCTGCAAACTGTCTATTACTTTATCAAAACTATCCTTGCCGGATATCTCCTGCACACATTCTCGTCGCAAGGAATCAAGGCTAACATTCAGCCGATTGAGCCCTGCCTGGCGCAATTCAGAAGCATATTTCTTTAGCTGCGTGCCATTGGTGGTTAAAGACAAATCCTCTATCCCTGGCAATGCTGCCAGCCGCGCCACCAGTTCGGGCAAATTTTTTCGCAGCAACGGCTCACCGCCGGTTAACCGAAACCGCGACACCCCCATGCGCGCAAAAGCTCCGGCCACCCGCTCGATCTCCGCAAACGACAACCAGTTTGCTGGCTTTTCAAATTCTGTAAATCCTTGCGGAATACAATAAGTACAGCGTAAATCGCATTTATCCGTTACCGAAATGCGCAGATAATCAATACGTCTGTTGAAGCGGTCAATCAGCATGAGTAAAGTAAGTGCCTGATAAAGAATATTATTCCCGTAATGGCAAATTTCTAGAAAACTTGAGAAAAAACAGCTATTTTATATTATTTTTCTGCATAAATACAATTGCATCAACAGCAGCCATCTGCCACAGCAGGAAAAAAAACGGCATAATAAACCATTATTGATTGCTATATGTTTGCTTCATGATTACCGTGATTTATCTGGCACGCTTTGCCGAAGAGCTTGGTCTGACACAGGAACAGCTTCCTCTAAACGTTACCGACACTAATACCCTTCTCTCCCACCTACGTCAGCGCGGCAAACCTTGGCAACAGGTACTGGCTGAGGGGAATGTCTACAAAATTGCCGTCAATAACGTTATCCGGCATGGCAATACCAGCCTACAGGACGGAGACAGCATCGCACTGCTGCCACCAGTAACCGGAGGCTGATATGCAGACAAGGATTCTGATACAGACGGAAGATTTCAATCTCAGCCACGAACTGGCACTGGCAGAAGCCAGTGCACCAGATTGCGGAGCTGTTGTCAGCTTCATTGGCAAAGTGCGAGGTAATGACAATCCGCAGCAGCCTCTCAGCCACCTTTTTCTCACCCACATGCCCGAAGCTACAGAGAATGAAATCAGCAATATCATCACTCAGGCGGCACAACGCTGGACATTACCTTATGTTTGCGTGATTCATCGCATCGGCAACTTGCCCGTAGGCGCTCAGATCGTACTTGTCCTTACCGCCAGTGGCCATCGCGAACATGCTTATCAGGCCAATCACTTCATCATGGATTATCTTAAAACCGAAGCACCATTCTGGAAAAAAGAATGTTTTGCCAATGGTAAACAGCATTGGGTAGAAATGAAACACAGCGACCAACAGCGTAAGCAATCATGGCAATAAATGCACAGCTTGGCCTGATTATACTGGCCGGCGGACTCGGTACTCGTGTTGGCGGAGCCAACAAAGCCCTACTGCCACTTAACGGACAACCTCTGCTCACGCTTGTTCTACAACAGCTGCATCATTGTAGCGAGCACATCATCATTAGTGCCAATCGCGATATCGACAAGTTGAGCCGCTACGGATATCCCGTCTGTACCGATATACCTGACTATCAGCAAATGGGACCACTGGCCGGAATAGTCAGCGCTGCGCAAACCTTACCATCACACATCGAATATGTGCAGATAGTACCTTGCGACCTGCCCTTTCTAAACGCTGAGATTATTAACGGCCTGTTTCAGAGACTGTATCAACAGCCAGAGCTGGATATCGTTTGTGCCGCAGACAATAGCAATCTGCATCCCATTGTCTGCCAGATGCGCCGGCATCATTTAACAGCTATTCAACAACAACTGCACAGCAACGGCTCACACAGCATGCGCTCAATTATTCAACCATACCGCCATGCTATCGTTACCTTTGCCAACAGCCACCCTTTTACCAACTACAACAGCAGCGCCATGTTTACCTGACTACGCTGCGGAGTAACAACATCATGATGGATTTTTATCAGGGACAGGAAACCCTGCTACAACAGACCGTCCGCGTAGTAGATAGCGAGACTGTAACACTGAATCAGGCTGCCGGTCGCATTTTGGCACAGACGCTCATCGCCACGGCCGATGCGCCAGCTTTCGACAACAGTGCCATGGACGGCTACGCCGTGTGCGGACTGGACTGCACAGAATGGCAGCTTATTGGCACAGCTGCGGCTGGAGACAGCCGGCAACAGACCTTGCAACACGGACAGGCTATGCGCATCTACACCGGCGCCGGCATTCCGCTTCAAACTGACGCCGTTATCATGCAAGAAAAAACCAGCGTCAATGGAAACATTCTTACCAGCACCCATACAGTTAATACTGGTGAAAACATACGCCGTCAAGGCGAAGAACTAAAGCAGGGCACTGTTTTACTACCGGAAGGTGCTTTGCTTACCCCTCAGGCCATCGGGCTAGCAGCTTCACAAGGTGCCAGTGAACTGCCAGTGTACCGCAAACTACGCGTCAGCGTATTCACCACCGGCGATGAACTGGTAAGCGGCAATTACAAGCTCGAGCAGCATCAGATATACGACAGCAACCGGCCAATGCTGCTAGCCTGTTTGCGCCAGTATGCATTTATCGAGGTTATTGATGGCGGCATTTTGCCGGATAAGCTCGACATCATTACCGATACTCTCGCCCGCGCAGCAGCCGGCAGCGACAGTATTATTATTTCCGGAGGCGCCTCAGTTGGCGACCGCGATCTGGTTAAACCAGCTTTACAGCAGCTGGGCACCATCGAGCACTGGAAACTGGCAATAAAACCCGGTAAACCTTTTGGATGGGGCACAATCGACCTATGCCGTGTCATGCTCCTGCCTGGCAATCCGGTGGCCAGCTTCGTTACCTACAAACTAATGGGACTGCCAGCACTACAAACCGCCGCCGGCCGCCCTATTCAGCAATCCCTACCCGCATGCTATCAGGCTAAAGCAGCCTTCAGCATCGCTCCAAATCATCAGAAAAGACGAGAGTTTCTACGTGGTACCCTATGCTTTACCCAAAATGGTCCTGAAGTTCAGCTTCTGGATAAACAAGGCTCACATATGCTATCTAGTTGCGTAAATGCTCAAGTTTTAATCGATATTCCACCGCAAACTGATATTCATCAAGGGCAATGGCTGACAGTACATCCCATATAAATTATTTACTCTACTGAAAACTTCAAAAGCCTGTAGAAAAACAGGCTTTTAATTTAATTTCGAAACAATTGAATTATATTCAGATTGAAATTGAATTTAGCCTACCAAAATTCAAACATTTACTTTTATAACTTGAAATTTTATTCTTGCCTGACCTATGAATGATAAAAAAAATTCTTTATCTATAGGTTTATCAGACCCTTTTTTAAAAGCAAACAATACATAAGTTATGAAAAGCATTAAAGCTTTCTAAACAATTAGAATTTGGCACTACTAAAATTAAAAGTCTTTTAGTCCAATTTTTACATTTGTAGCAGAGTTTTAAAAATACTTCTTATCGTTTGCTGAAAACATAGCACATCTATATATATTTGTATTAATGTATCCAATAAAATAAAGATCTAATATATCAGATTATATATTATTAAAATACTTTAAAAAATAATAAAATATGGTTACTTAATCAATTAAAACACTGATTAAATTTCACTATCGTTTTAATATTCCTATATCCTTATAACAAATTACGGTAAAATATATTCCAAGCAAAATACACAATAAATCTTCATATATAACATAAGGATTAGGTATATCCGGCAATACTTTCGCATACTCCAAAGGTAAATTTATGTTCGGATTATAAGGATCATAAATGATTTTTTCTGTAGAATATTGATTCGAATCCCATTCACTAGAAGGGATATATCGCATTCTGCCTCTAGTGAGCGCATAGCCCTCGCTAAATACCCGTAGATTATCATTATTATAAGTTTTACCATTAACTTCAAAGTAATAACGATAATGATAAATAGGTGCCCTAAGAGATTTACTATTATTATTTGTTGAATATTCTGAATAACTATATATTATTTGTCCTTCAGTGACACATTTCTTAAGCTTACAATTCAGACTCAATAGATATTTAGCTTTATTTTGTAGTGAAATATAAAATTTTTGTTTATCAACTATGGAATGTACTAAACAAGACATCCCCAGCATGATGATAAATGGCCCGATGGTCATAAAAAAAAATTTCTCAAATTTGGTCATTTAATCTAATTTCTATATACAGATAAATGTTCACGTACGGTTCCGGCTAATAAATGTCTTATTGAAATTGATCGTCCAAATTGACTGTTTAAATCTATTATTTTCAATAAAGGTAAATAATTAAATAGCTTATCATTAATTTTAATGTTTAGGTATCTTTCCCATCAGTAAAAATGGATTGGCTCCGCCACGTTGCCAGCCTTCATCACTCAGAAGCATATCCAATATCAAAGAAGCCAGATCATCTGCTATTGGATCAGCATACTGCTGTTTAGCCAGACGATAACGTTTACGGTAAGCATTACAGCTGGGGCAACATTCTGCTTCAGTTGCAGCCAGAACACCTTCTGTAGCCTGCTCTATACGCTGTATACCTAAATCACGACTATTATCACAGAAGCTACAGCGAGCGCGCACACTGTGCCAGCGGCTATTACACAGGCCACAACAGAGATAGCGCAAACCTTCAAGTTCACCATGACCGATTATCACAGCACCAACGGCATCGGTACCACAGCAAGGACAAAATCCAGGTTCTGGGTATGGTTTTACTGTGTCTGCTGCTAAGCTTCTTGCTACCAATGTATAGATAACCTGTACAACAGCGTTCAACCATATTTGATAATCCTGCTGTGCTAGACCTAGCTGCTGATTGATTGCCAGCTGGCACAACCGGATACGCTCCTCGCTGCTAAGATGCAATATTTCCTGCCATACTTGTACCGCCGTAGGTGACAACTGCTCGTGGAGCAAAGCATATAAATCAGTAAACAGCTGGTCGGCTAAGCCACGATTCTCACTCAGCAAAGCCGGTGTGAATGGTAAATCTCCCTCATTAGTGGCAGGCAATACCCAGTCTGCCTCTGTATAACGCTCTAGTAAACTCTGCTGAGCTGTACATATCTCTGCCAGTAACAGCAAATATGGCTGCCAATCGCTACTGTCTTCAGCGGCCAGTTCGTTTAGGCGCAAGGCACGCTGGCTAAAAATATCAGCAGCGGGTTGCTGCCAAAACGGGATATGGAAGAATGGCTGAGCCTGTATGGCTTCCGGTGTTGCTTGTGTTTTCATATATCATTGTTTATGTGAATGATAGCTGCGTAACCATTGCTAACGTTAAACAGCTAGTATTAGGAATAAAAATAACCAAGTTTAACTAAAAACATGCTTTTTGTCTGGTTTTACCACTGTGTCTAGAATCTAATTGGCCAAACAACGCCAGTAGAAATATTGCAGTACAGCATATACCTGTTTCGTCTGAATCACTAAGGTACATAAAAAAAGGTTCAGATGTCTCTGAACCTTTTTAGTGCCTCAAAGTGAATTATTTGATGCCCAATGTTTTTTCATAGGCACGCGCTTTTTCATCATCGAAATCATGCTCCCAGCGCGAAATAACCAGTGAAGCCAGTGCATTACCGATTACGTTTACAACGGTGCGACCCATGTCCAGAATACGGTCGATACCAAGGATAAAGCCTAAACCTTCCAATGGTATGGAAGTAGTGGCCAGCGTGGCAGACAATACCAGAAAGGATACGCCCGGTACACCAGCAATACCTTTAGAGGCCACCATCAGGGTAATGACAATCATAATCTGGTCTGTCACAGACAGGGAAATGCCGTATAGCTGAGCCAGAAAAATTACGGCAATACTCTGATACAGAGTAGAACCATCCAAGTTAAAGGAATAGCCGGTAGGGATAACAAAGCTGGTAATGGATTTCGGCGCACCATAGGCTTCCATTTTCTCAATCATTTTGGGCAGCGCTGTTTCAGAGCTGGAGGTTGAGAACGCCACAATCAATTCATCTTTAAGAATTTTGATGATGGTGAAAATATTAAAGCGGCAGAAATAGGCTACACCACCCAGTATCACCAGCGTAAACACAATCATGGCCAAATATACAATCAGAATCAGCTTCATCAGCGGTATCAGGGAGCCGAAACCGAATTTGCTGATGGTTACTGTCATGAGACCAAACACACCAATTGGCGCATAGCGCATAATCATATTGGTGATTTTAAACATCACGTCTGAAATGACTTTCAGAAAATCAGAGAAAAACAAACGCTGATTATCCGGCAGTTTGGTCAATCCCAAACCAAAGAATACACAGAAAAAGATTACAGGTAAGATTTCGCCGGTGCTAAGTGAATCAAAGATATTATGCGGAATCATGTCCAGAATCATGACAACAAGGCCATGCGGCTTTTCAGCCAAGGCTTCACTTTTCTGCACATACTGGGTAACGTTGCTGTGCTGCAGATTAGATATATCGATACCACTGCCAGGATGAAACAAATTACCAAACAGCAGACCCACGCCAATGGCAATGGTGGTAATGATTTCGAAATAGAGAATGGTTTTGCCACCTAGTCTACCCAGACTTTTGGAATTACCCAGTCCGGCAATACCAAGTGTGAGGGTACTAAGGATAATCGGCAAAACAATCATTTTAATTAGGCGGATAAAAATATCGCCCATGGGCTGTAATACGTTGACTACCCAAGATTGATAGGTTTTGTAGTATGGATGAGACGGATCTGAAAAGGTATGCAGATACAATCCCACTGCTACCCCCATAATCAGGGCAAAGAGAATTTGCCAGGCCAAATTACGGCTATATCGTTTAATAATCGATAACATAGTCGTCCTTACAGTAATTGGTAATATAGTTCTTATTCAGTCTTACAAGCGAAACAAAAACAATAGAGTATACCCTATTATTTTTAGTTTTATGTATGCGTTAAGGATGAAAAAAATTGAGGGTGGGTATAAATTACTTGGCGATGATGACGCGCAAAACCCACCAGCGTGATATTAGCCTTGTGAGCTAAATCAATGGCATAGGTGGTGGGCGCAGATACAGCCACGATACACCCGATACCGGTAATTGCTGATTTCATTACCATTTCAAAACTAGCGCGACTGGACAATACCACAAAACCCTGCTTCCAATCCACTTTTGCTTGCAACCCCCAGCCAATTAGTTTGTCCAAAGCATTGTGTCGGCCAATGTCTTCACGCGCGGTTACAATTGTGCCATCACCATCAGCCCACGCCACACCATGAACGGAACCAGTTTGCGCGCGCAGGCGTTGGTGATGGTTAAAATCGGTCAAAGCAGCGCCTATTTTGCTAAATTCGAGATTCACTGAACGCATTATAGGGGTAATTGCCGGCTGTACGGCTGCGAGGCTATCGAGACCACATAAGCCACAGCCGCTACGTCCACTCATTTGCCGGCGCCGGTTTTTCAGGCGGGCAAAAGCTGCACTGGCCAGCTCAATGTCTGCTACCAAACCATGCTGATGTTCGCTAATTTCAATGGCGTAAATCTGTTCCTTGCTTTCAATGATACCTTCACTAAAGCTGAATCCGAGAGCTAGCTCGGCAATGTTATCCGGCGTAGCCATCAGTACCACGTGGGATATACCGTTATAAACCAGTGCTACTGGGATTTCAGCACTGATATTGTCACAGATGCTGCTGCATTTTCCGTCCTGAGCTACCCAGACAGTACGGCTTTCGGCGGGAGTGTGAATCATAGGATTTAGGTCCCTATATGCAGGGAGTAGTGCTAAGAAACTGTCCTGAATATTCTTCAGGACAGATTAGAGAATCAATATTTACCTGTCTTTATAATGTCACCAGACAGGCTAGCTGATAAAGGCACGCGTTTTATTCGCTACTTTGCGTGGTAGATGTTTGCTGCGCTTTGGCGGCTTTTTTGGCCATCATTTCACGATACCAGCGCGGATGATGTTTTTTCGCCCATTCCTGCGTCACTACACCTTCAACCATAGCTGGAATGGTGCCTTTTATCCACAGAGCCGCATACACATGGATAATGATACCAACTATCAACAAAATGGCAGAAGCCGAATGCACCAGCAAGGCAATCCGCACCACCCAAATAGGAAAATAGCCGGAGAAAAACTGCCGCCACGCAATTAGACCACTGATAAACAGCAGCGCCATGCTGATTGTCATCAGCCAAAACATGCATTTCTGTCCGGCGTTGTATTTACCGGTATCACCGATTTCCTTACCCAGCAGGATGTGCTTGATACCCAGCATCCATTTGATATCGTCGCGCTCGAAAAAATTATGTTTCACATAGCGGAAAAACTGGATAAAAAATCCTAAAAACATAATGACGCCGATAAACGGGTGCAAGATGCGCGCCAGCTGCGGAGAGCCAAATACTTCTGTGAGCCAGAAAAAAGAGGGATAGAAAAAGCCAAGACCGGATACGGCCAGCAGTACGAAACAGCCGGCTACAACCCAGTGGTTAAAACGCTCGGATTTTTTATAGCGCTGAATTAATAATTTTTTGGTCATTATGCGTCGCCTTTGTCTTCGAGGATTTCACCATCACGATTCAGAACTTCCTGTTCATCATCATCAGGACGATTGGGACCAATGGTAATGTAGTGTAGCCAGCCAGCAAAAGCGGCGGCGGCAATACCAAAGGCGGCTATTGGTTTAAGCATACTTTTCCATAGCTTAACTGTGGTACTGATATGCGGATTATCCGGCAGACCGTGATACAGGCTGGGTTTATCGGCATGATGCAAAACATACATTACATGGGTACCGCCTACTCCCTGCGGGTCGTAAAGTCCGGCCTTTTCAAAGCCACGCTGTTTTAAATCCTTGATGCGTTCACTAGCCAAAAACTTCATGTCTTCCTTGCTACCAAAATGTATGGCACCAGTAGGACAAGTTTTCACACAAGCCGGTTCCTGCCCCACGGCCACACGGTCGGAGCACAATGTACATTTGTAGGCACGGTTGTCTTTTTTAGAGATACGCGGGATATTGAAAGGACAGCCGGAAATACAGTAGCCACAGCCAATACAGTTTTCCTGATGAAAATCCACAATACCATTCTCATATTGAATGATGGCACCTGGAGAAGGACAGGCTTTCAGACAGCCAGGATCGGCACAGTGCATGCAACCATCTTTACGAATTAACCATTCCAGCTTGCCGTTTTCTTCGGTTTCAGAAAAGCGCATAACGGTCCAACTATCGGCGCTCAGATCGATAGGATTATCGTAAACGCCATGATTAGTACCAATTTCGTCGCGAATATCATTCCATTCGGAACATGCGGCCTGACAAGCCTTGCAGCCGATGCAAGTAGAAACATCTATTAGTTTGGCAATTTCAATTGGTTTACGAGCCTGTGGTAGCGGCGTGAGCTGATTAGTAGCCGAACGCCGTTTAATATCTAATGATTGTAAAGCCATGATTTATTCCCCTCACGCTTTTTCGATATTGCACAAAAAGGTTTTGTATTCCGGTGTCTGAGTGTTGCAGTCACCGACAAATGGTGTGAGTGTATTAATGAGAAATTGTTTTTTCTCACCAACATTCACCCAGCCACCATGCAGGGGAATACCAATCTGATGCACGGTCTGGCCGTTGATGTCCAGAGGGCGCAAACGTTTGGTTACAACGGCTTTGGCTTCTACCCAGCCGCGTTTAGTACTGATTTTAACGGTATCACCTTTGGCAATTTTCTTTTGTGCTGCCAGCTCTTCGCTGATTTCCACAAACTGTTCTGGCTGAGCAATCATCAGCAATTTCACAGACTTGGTCCAAAACTGGAAATGCTCAGTAAGGCGATAGGTGGTACCGACACATGGGAACTCGTCTTTGTTTCCGATGCGTTCTTTTACGCTGTCAAACAGGCGTACAGCGGGAGTATTGAGAACTTTCGGATACAGTAAATTTTTACCTACTGGCGATTCCGTGGGTTCGTAGAATGTCGGGAATGGACCATCCACCAATTTTTGAGTACAAAACAGACGGCCTACACCTTCTTCATTCATGATAAACGGATTCATATCCGTATCCGGCGCCTGATCAGCTTTGTAATCAGCTACATCAGCACCAACCCATTTGCTGCCATCCCAGTGAATCAGTTTACGTTCGGGATCCCACGCCCGGCCAGATGGGTCGCAGGAAGCACGGTTATACAGGATGCGGCGGTTGGCCGGCCACGCCCATGCCCAGCCGGGGGTATTGCCCAAACCGGCATTACTATTGTCTCGCCGAGCCATCTGGTTTCCGTTTTTGGTCCATGAGCCGGCAAAAATCCAGCAGGCACAGGCGGTGCTGCCATCATCGCGTAATTGAGCAAAACTATCTAGCTGCCCACCTTTGGGCACAATAATATTGCCTTGTTCGTCTTTGATATCGGCCAACGCCCAGCCATTGGATTCCTGTGCCATTTCTTCCGGTGTGGGCGAATGCGCTACTTTGTACGGCCAGCTCAGATTGATAATCGGCTCGGGAACTTTTCCGCCTTCTTTTTCATACAAAGCTTTGATACGCAGATGTAACTCGGCCAAAATTTCCAAATCAGCTCTAGCATCTTCCGGTGCTTCTGCGCCGGCATAGTGCCATTGCAACCAGCGTGAAGAATTAACAATAGAGCCGTTTTCTTCGGCAAAACACGGTACCGGCAGACGGAATACTGTGGTGAGAATGGAGCTGGAATCTACATTATGCGCATCGCCGTGATTTTCCCAGAAGGTGGCTGTTTCCGTATTCAGTGGATCCATCACCACCATCCATTTGAGGCGGGAGAAGGCTTCAACGATACGATTGGAATCTGGGAAAGAACCCATGGCGTTGAATCCTTGCACCAGCAAACCATGCATCTGCCCCTGGTACATCATTTCCGCCATTTGGAGGACATCGTACATTTTGTCCCACTTCGGTAGCCAATCGTAGCCCCAATTGTTTTCTTTGGTGGCTTTGTCACCGAAAAACCATTTGAGCAGGCTGACCATGAATTTGGGCGTATTGCCCCAGTAATTGAGCTGCCCCGGGCGCATTGCTTTCGGTGTCTGTACGCTCAGATAGTCTTCAAAAGTAGGATTTTTCTTTTCATTTGGCAGACTAAGATAGCCCGGCAAGCTGGTGGAAAGCAAGCCAAGGTCTGACAGTCCCTGAATATTGGAGTGGCCGCGCAAAGCATTCACACCGCCACCGGGCATACCGATATTGCCAAGAATGAGCTGAATCATGGCCATGGTACGGATATTCTGCGAACCATAGGTATGCTGCGTCCAGCCTAATGCATATAAAATCGTACCGGCTTTATTTTTAGCTGAAGTGGCACCCAGAGCCTGACAAACCAGTAAAAAGTCTTCTATTGGTGTGCCAGTAATTTTGTGCATCATTTCCGGTGTGTATTGGGCATAATGGCGTTTCATGACCTGCCACACACAACGCGGGTTTTCTAAGGTTGGGTCGGTTTTGGCAAAGCCGTTTTCGTCCAGCTCATAAGTCCAGCTAGCATTATTGTAGACAGCGCCGCCCTTGGCTCCTTTCGGCGCTGCTTCGGGTGTCGGACGTCCATCTGCACTGGTGTAATCAGCATGACCGGAAAATAGTCCTTCGTTAAAACCATAATCATCAGCAAGAATAAAAGCAGCATTGGTATAGTTTTTAACATATTCCCATTGCACTTTATCATTCTTAATCAGCCAGTTGATTACTGCGCCCAAGAAAGCAATATCCGTACCGGAGCGTATCGGCAGATAATGGTCGGCTACGGATGCGGTACGGTTGAAACGCGGGTCACAAACGATAAGCTTGGTGCCTTTTTGTTTTTTAGCTTCGATTACCCATTTGAAACCAACAGGATGCGCTTCGGCAGCATTGCCACCCATTACCAGAATAAAATCTGCATTCTGGATATCAGTCCAAGTATTGGTCATCGCACCGCGGCCAAATGTAGCAGCCAGTGCGGATACAGTAGGACCATGACAAACACGTGCCTGAGAATCTGTGCCTACCAGCCCGAGCGAGCGCATGAATTTCTGGGTCAGAATACCGGTTTCATTGGAGCTAGCTGAAGCACACAGCATACCAATTGTTTCTAGCCGGTTTACAGTGACGCCGTCAGCATTTTTTGCAATCAGGTTGGCATCACGCTCGTCTTTAATCAGGCGGGCGATGCGGTCCAGTGCTTCATCCCAGCTAATGTCTTTCCATTCGTTGGTTCCTGCTTCACGCACTTGCGGATGCAAAACCCGATTGGGACTGTTAACAAAATCTATCAGGGAAGCGCCTTTAGGACAAAGACTACCGCGGCTGACTGGATGATCCGGATCGCCCTCTATATGAAATATTTTCTTTTTAGCGTTTTTTGCTCCGTCCCCCAGACTGTACAACAGCGTACCACAGCCTACGGAGCAGTAAGTACAGTTATTGCGTGTTTCGGTTGCGCGTAAAAGTTTATATTGACGGACTTCGGCAAAGGCTGTGGCCGGTGCCATGCCCATTACCGCTAATCCTGTCGCGCCGGCACCAGCTGCGGTAACCTTGAAAAACTGGCGTCTTGTCAGGTTCATGTGTGTTGGTTCCTAATTAAATTTTTTTTATATCTTGCAGTGAAACTGAATGCTGTCCTGCTTGTGATAAGAGAGAAATTTATAATTTCTAACATTTAACGCCATTATAATACCTTATTTAAACTATTATGTGGTTTTATCTGTTTTTTTTAATTTGAATAAATAATTATAATTTTCATTTAAATTATTTATTTACGTATTGCTAAGATTGTTTTAATTTAAACAATACAATTATTAATTGAAAAAATATTGCAAGATTATTACGCTAATTAATTATTTCTCTTAATTATTAATATTTTGTCTTTAAACTCATTAATCATCTAATTTTTTTGTATTCCAGCTGTGAAGCATAGCCAGCCTGCAATTTAGTATTCGTTATATAGTCAGGTATATTTCGAAACAGTTTTACTTTATAATCAGATAATTTTTAACCCTGCTGGAATATTAGTTCTCTTTGATTAAGGATAATTTATGCGCTCTCTTTCTGCCCGTCTTAGCACTTTGATAACTACTGCTGGTATGTGCGTACTGAGCACCACTTCTTTGGCTGCCGACCTCACCGTTTCCGCTGCCGCCAGTCTGACCAATGCATTTAATGACATTGCTAAAGCATACCAACAACAATATCCACAAGATAAGGTGCGACTAAATTTTGGCGCGTCAGGTTCATTGCTGCAACAAATTCAGAATGGTGCTCCGGTAGATGTATTTGCATCGGCAGATCAGCAGACTATGGATCAGGCACAGGCCAAAAATCTGGTGCGGGCAGCAGACCGAGTTAATTTTGTAAATAATACTCTGGTACTGATTACTCCTAAAAACAGCAATTTAAACATACGCAATATGAAAGACTTGCAACAGGCTAGTATCCACCATATTGCACTGGGCAATCCGGCTTATACGCCAGCTGGCCGTTATGCACAGGCTGCGATGGAGCAGGCAAAAGTCTGGAGTAAGGTACAGCCGAAAATTGTTAATGTGAATAATGTGCGGCAGGCGCTGGACTATGTAGCCAATCAGTCAACAGAGGCCGGTTTTGTTTTCGGCACGGATGCGGCTATCATGCCGGACAAAGTACAAGTAGCAGCTACTATTCCCACCACTAAAGCAATCAGCTATCCGATTGCCCGCACAATAAATAGTAAAGAGCCGGCTGCAGCCAACCGTTTTATTGGATTCGTTCGCTCGGCCAAAGGGCAACAGATCCTAAAACGCTATGGTTTCCAGAGTGTGCGCTAAATAAATAATGCTTTTATCATAAGCGGATAAATCTTCCTGCAAGGAGAGAGAATGGCTGCGGCGTGGATTGCTCTTGCCCTGTCGCTTAAAATTGCTCTGTGGGCTACAGTTTTCAATCTGATTCTTGGTGTAGGTATCGGCTATCTGTTTGCACGCAAAGCGCTGTGGGGACGGGAGTTGCTGGATACCCTTCTCACTCTGCCAATGGTGATGCCGCCAACGGTGCTCGGCTATTATTTATTGGTCGTACTGGGTAAAAATGGTTTTATCGGCCAATTCTTACAGCAATATTTAAACATCAATCTGATTTTTACGTGGCAAGGCGCAGTAGTAGCTGCTACGGTGGTTTCGTTTCCGCTGGTTTTTAAACCGGCACGTGCTGCCTTCGATAGTCTGGACCCGCAGCTGGAGCAAGCGGGTCGTGTATTAGGCATCAGTAATGTCGGCGTTTTTCTGCGCATTACTCTCCCGCTGGCTTGGCGCGGTATTCTGGCCGGCGTATTACTCGCTTTTGCGCGCAGCATGGGAGAATTTGGCGCTACGCTGATGGTAGCAGGCAGCATTCCTGGACAGACGCAAACCTTGTCGATTGCGGTTTATGAAGCAGTACAGGCTGGTGATGATCAACTCGCTAATACGCTGGTGCTGATTATATCGGTGGTATGTATTCTGATATTGTTGTTAACCAGCAGACTGCTGTCTGGCAAAGTGCCAGTAGCAAATCTCAGATAAAGCTATGTTCCTATAAGAAGCCGCCTTGGTCATATTTGATTCACTCCAATGACGCTATGTTAGATATCAATTTCCAGAAAAGCATTCATCGTGCCGATGGCAGCCAGTTTACTCTAAATATCAACTTACACACTCAGGCACCACGTACCATAATAATGGGGGCTTCGGGTAGTGGCAAAAGCCTGATGCTCAAAGCCATTGCCGGCTTGCTGACGCCTGAGCAGGGGTATATTATTGTTAACGGAAAAACGCTTTATCAAAGTGAGCAGCAACTCAATCTGTGTCCGCAAGAACGCAGATTGGCTTATGTTTTTCAGGATTATGCGCTTTTTCCTCATCTGAATGTGCGCCAAAACATCGCCTGCGGCATCCGGCATGGTTTGTTCAATCCGCGCAAGCGCAGCCGGCAGGCAGAAGTTGAACACTGGCTCAACGCCATGCAGCTTGATATGGTTGCAGAACAGTATCCGGCACATTTATCAGGCGGCCAGCGTCAGCGTGTTGCGCTGGCACGTGCACTGATTGCGCGGCCGCATGCTATTTTGCTGGATGAACCATTTTCTGCCTTGGATACCCAATTGCGCGCACAAATGCGCACTGAACTGGCGGCGTGGCAGCAGAAGCTAAATTTACCCATGCTTCTGATTACCCATGATCCGGCAGATGCCGCTGCTTTTGACGCTGCTATTTGGCACATGGATAATGGTCGCCTACATTCTGCTCCTAATGACCATAGACATGCATGAATTCAATCTGGATACCGAGCTGATTCCCACTATAAACGGCCAACGAATGGGAAACAGCAAACGTATAATCTTGCTCGAAAACATTCAGCGTTTCGGTTCCATTACTCAGGCAGCCAAAGCAGTACCAATGAGTTATAAAGCGGCTTGGGATGCGATTGACGCGCTAAATAATCTGGCACCGCAGCCGTTGGTGGTACGCCAAACTGGTGGACAGGGCGGCGGTAAAAGCGCTTTAACTACCTATGGTGCGGCTTTCCTCCAGTATTACCACACCATGCAACAACGCCATCAACAGTTGATGCAGCAACTGCACAACGAGTCTGACCATAGCCATTATGGCCTGTGGCAAAGAATGAATTTGGACTTAAGTGCCGACAATCAGCTAGCTGGAACAGTAAGCCGAGTTATAGAAGGCAAAGTGAATCATGAAGTTCATTTACGCTTGAGCAGCGGACAGGAACTGGTGGCCATACTCACACGCCACAGCTGTGAACAAATGGAGCTTACAGAGGGTGTAGATGCGCTGGCACTGATTCAAGCCTCTGCCATCATACTGGCTCGCCCTACCCCCAATTTTAATCTTTCTGCTCGCAATCAAATTCGCGGTCGCATACGCCGGATAGACACCGGTGCCGTGAATAGTGTTGTGACCGTAGATTTAGGTGCTGAGCTGAGCTTGTCTGCCAGTATTACTCGGCACAGTGCTGAAACGATGCAATTGGAAAGCGGCGATGAAATCATGCTGCTAATTAAAGCGCCAAGCATTATTCTCGGACGCTTACGCTAAACATTTTTTAGATTCAAACCACAAAGTAATCATGAATAAAATGAAGCCAGAATAACCATTTTAGCAATGAGTTTATTCTGGCTGTTGTGACGCCTGATAGACAGGCTATCAGCGGCCATACATGCGCTCTTTGTTTCAATCTGTCATTTAAAGCCGCAACTTATTGTAAACCCAACCTATCTGTAAATTATATTTTCATTGAAATTTTATTCAAAAAAAATTATTTATATCAATTCAGAGAAGTTTATTGATAATAAATATCAATAATTACCATTATTGCGTTTTTTCTATTGTGGCAATATTGGATAAAAATATCGTTTCTAATGCCGCTGATCACTTCCGGAGATGAAATTGCTTTTCGCACAGAACTAACCAGCCGGATAGCATATAATCTGCGGATACTTACAGATACTCAACCCCCATGTTATTCTGCAAGTATCAACGCAAAATCACATCATCGGCCAGTTCGTTTCTTCCAGCCTGAGTACGCGGGAAATACTGCACCAGCAAATCTGTTAGTTCTTCCAGTCCGCGGCTTAAACCATCCACATAATTCTGCTGATGAAAAGCCGTAAGTATGTGCGTGCATATTTCCTGCCATTGCGCAGCACTAACACAGGCATCTATTCCACGATCGGCGATAATTTCTACAGCGCGGTCTGCAAACAGGACATACACCAGAACGCCACAACGTGCAGAAGTATCCCAAATACCCAAATTGTTGAACCAATACTGCGCACGCTGTCGAGGCGTTGTATGGTGACACAAACTGGCCGTATTGATACGCGATTCAATCACAAAGCGTAATTGTCCGGTATGGCGCTGTTCAGAATTGGCAATGTGTGTGGTCAATTGTTGCAGCACTTCTTCAGGAAAATACTTACTCACCCGCTGGCGCGGATGGGTCCAGTGACGCCATAATCGGGGCAACATTCGCATACTCAGTTTATCCGTGCGCATCCTGTCCGCTCTTTTCGCAGTTTCAGAATCAGTATGGTAGCACTTCAAGCTGATTTCGTGGACGCAGAGATAGGGAAAATCAAAATCTGAGAAATATTTATTTCTACACCGAAGACAGAGAAATACGCTCAACTGTCTACCCTGAACCGGCTGAATGCTTTTATATAATCAAGCTTATTACCTCTTTCAGCACGTTAAAAATCAGGTACCAGCCCATACAAAATATTTTTAAAAAATATCCACAGTATCTTCAGAGCAAAGATCCGGCAGGACTACACTGCTGAGAAATGAATTTTCATAGGTGTTGCCATCTTAGAAAAAAACCACTCCGAAATCAGAAATTTCTTGCTTCCAACAACCTATCTGACACTTTATCTCGGAATTCCAAATAAGAGATTAGCTATTCAACATCAATACACAAAAGCAAAGCATCATTTAAGCTAAACAAAACCACGCAACTGTTTCACGTAAGCATAAGCAGCTTGTATACGTTGAGTATGCTCGGTAGCCCGCTGCATTTCTTTTGCAGACAATTTTTGTTTTACTAGTTTATCCGGATGATATTTATTCATCAGGCGGCGGTAAGCCTGTTTGATTTCATGCACACTGGCTTGGGGATTGATACCCAGCACCTGATACGGATCGCCGCCCAGCGGTTCTTCAACAGTCTGATGCTGTTGACGACTGCTCTGCTGCTGTTGCCGGTACTGCTGTTGTTGCTGCCGCGATTGCTGCTGTCGTTCCTTCTGGCGCTTACTCTGACGCTGATGCTTCCATTGCTCATTAGTTTGCCAGTAACGCTTATATTCACTCTCTTGCCCATGCACAGTTTGGCTGGCAAAAATCAGCATCTGCGAGTAAGGAATATGAAACTCATCAGCAATGATATTTAAGATACGCCGTTCATTATTGTGCAGCCTGCCATCAATCAGCGCCAGCTCAAGCATGTGTTTACAAAACAACATCAACGCGCGTTTTTCATTTCGGTAGGTACGGTACAACTGCCCCAGCCGAGCTCTAAGCGGATAGTTTTTCAGTTGCCCCATGTTAAAACCATAGCGCGCCAGAACGGCCAATTCGTCATTGAGCTGCAACTTTTTAATCAAGGCATAAACAGATGAACGGTCTTCATCTGTGACATGTCCCTTAGACGCACATATCTGGCCGGCCACTTCAAACATTACCGCTACATAGAGATTTTTATCGGTTGCAATGGAATCTTCAGTACCATCATCTACTATGTGGGCAGCAAATAAATAAAACAAAATCAGGATAATCAGTATAATATCCAGCAACACACCACCAGCACCGAAGAGCAAAGGTAAAAACCACAACAGCAATAAACAGATACCTGCACCGAGATTAGACATGTAGACCAGCCGATTGATAAAATCAGTAAATAGTAAGGTAAGACAAATAACTATACATGAATTTACGCGGAGTCTGATAATTTTTCAGAATTTTGATCTGTTCAGCATCACCCTGTGCCACTTTCACCAGCTACCAGAAGCACCGCCTCCTCCATATCCACCGCCTCCACCGCTGAAGCCTCCGCCTGACCCGCCACCGCCCCAAAAATTATCATCATGTGGATTGTAATGGTCACTGACAAATACATTTCCGGCAAAAACATAAGTTACGATATAGGAAAAAAGCGCAATAATAACGGCCAGAATCAGGTTCCAGCCAATATACCAGCCCAGAGCCAACACCAGTAAAGCTAAAATGAAACTGCCTAGCCGAGTGCCGAAAATATTCTTTAAAAATGCTCCCCCAAAAAAGACCAACATCATTGCTTCTATAAACATGGCAGAGAAACTTTGCTTTTGCGGAGGCTGCTGTGATACCGCCGGCAGTTTCTCACCATCAATCAGTTTTTCCAGAATGTCTACCGTTTGTCGTACCCCACCATCGGTATTATTTGCACGCAGTTGCGGACGCAGCACATCATCCAGAATACGCTTGGCATACACATCTGGAATAGCACCTTCCAGTCCACGGCCAGTGGCCAGAAAGGTTTTGTGTTCATCACGCACCAGCAACAGTAACACACCATCATCAACACCCATGCGCCCCGGCCGCCAGTTATTCATCACTCTGGTGGCGTAATCAAACGGCGTTTCCGGTGCAATAGTAGGGACAGTTAAAATCACAATTTGACTGCCATGCTGGCGACTGAAATCCAGCAACTGTCCATTTAAATCCTCTCGCGTATCCTGCTGCAACATATTTGCAGTGTCCATCACCGGCGCAGTTAAAGCAGGTATCGGCGCCAAATTTTCCGCTTGCGCAGCCATAATATAAAGCACGCAGCTTAGAAAAAATACCAACAGTTTATGGAAGGATAAGCGGATAGTGTTCATATCATTATTACCTAGAAACAGTACTGCAGAGTGTCTCCGCTGACTGTAAAACCGGAATCAGAATCTAATTGTATTTAGACCATGTGTCTGAATCATAACCGATAGTCAGCCGTTTCCGCCATCACGGCAGCACTTTGATAAGAGGCTTTAGACAATAGATCAATTCGGCTCTGCTAGCACGATTTAATTAAAATCTGTACAGATTTAACACTTAGCAGCAAGCACAAACTGAGGGCAGATAAAATAGCCGGCTAATATCGCATCTATACAACTACATTTCGACAAATCGCTAAACCACCAAAATCATTCTTTTAGCACTACTGCGAGGCATCGTCTAGGGGAGGGATAAAACCTAAATGAATTATATTAATATCTTGCCACCCGAATATTACCTTTTATTTATCAGCATTAAATTAGTAAATTCAAATTGCAAGAAATCTTAGAAGATAAAGATTTTGTTTTATCCAGCAACTACTTTACAATCTGTCATCACATAAGGTGATCATCTAGAGTTGCAATAGGAAATGATCACTTAAACCAAAAATGAATACTTACTTTTACGCAATACCGATTATTTGATTTATTAAAAGGAGACTAAGCTTGAAAATATACACTGCACCTGGAGCACGATCTTTGGCTGTTATCTGGGCCTTGGAAGAAATAGGTCTTCCTTATGAAGCAATCCGGGTTGAAATACACACAGATAATGCGGTTGTCAAATCACCTCATCCTTTTGGTAAAGTGCCATTTTTAACGGAAGGGAGCTTTTCTTTAAGTGAAACGTTGGCCATATGCCTTTATATTTGTGAAAAAAAACAAAATACGTTATACCCTGCGAATTTACAAGAAAAAGCTATCATCAATTCTTTAATCAGTTTTTCGATTACTGACTTAGAAACGCCACTTTCTTGCCTTGCTAAACAGATACTGTTTACTCCTGAAGATCAGCAATGGCCAGAATTTATCAATTACTTTAAAAAACAAACCATTGATGTTTTGTCTAGGATAGAACTAAAAGAAACAAATGCATGGCTCATTGGTGATACCTTTACGTTAGCAGATATCTTTTTATCTCATCGATTAATGTTTGCAAAAGCATTTGGCATTACATTGGACAAAAAACTTGAAAACTATCTTCAAAAAGCGATGAGTAGACCGGCATTTTTGAAAGCTCATAAAATAAATGATAATTAATTCTCATTTATTTTACGTATTTAATTAACCGCTTCATGGCGGTTTTTTTTGACTGAACCCTCTTTACTGAATTGAATTGGTTAAGCCGTGAGCAAGTTAAAAGACGCTTTATCGGAATACTCTTCAAGTTTTTAAATAAATTAGGCTTCTAACAAATTCTTTATGCACCCTAAGTATGTTTGATACGCAAGGCAAGGTTTCACGCATTTCCACCACTGCTTTTATGAATAAGCAACCATTATAATCACTTTAAAAAACCATTATATGCCATTTGAATATTTCTAAAATCGCATTTTTATCATTAAGTCCTTTAATAAAATCCTCAAGTTTTGAACGAAATATTGAGTATATATATTTCAATACTTCCATTATTAGTAATTATGCCAGAGATAATTCACCGTTTGAGACGTCCGACTATCTCATTATTCAGGCAGTTGAGCAAAAGATATAAAGTGACATGTGAAAGGCATCATCTACATTAAAAAAGATTATTGTTAAAAATAACGATTCTAATGTTGAAAACCATAATAAATGAATTAAAAAGAGAGTTATATTTTTAAATTAGGCATCAATACGGAAGAAGACAATAATAAATATTCTAGCTTAATAGTTTAAATGATTTAATATATAGGGTTCTGCTTGATAATCCCAAAGCTTATGGTGAAGGGCAGATAATGGCTATACGGCGAGAAGTAACCAATAGTATTAGAAAAAAAATTAATACTTACTATTGTTACACATAAAAGTCCTACTCTATATGTTCTCAGCAAAAGCAAACAGCCAGTTCTCATGAACCGGCTGTCACTTTGTAAAACAATTTGTACCTCTATTCGAGCTTTAAAACTCTACCTGAGGCGCCTGTTTTACAGCGGCTTCGTTTTCCGGCACAAAATTTGGCCGCACATGCATTCCGAAAATTTTCGCGGTCACATTATTCGGGAAAGAACGCAAGGTCGTGTTATACACCTGCACCGTTTGGATATAACGGTTTCGAGCCAGAGCGATGCGGTTTTCAGTACCTTCCAGCTGTGCCTGCAAATCACGGAAGCTCTGATCTGCTTTCAGGTTTGGATAGTTTTCAGTCACAACCAGTAAGCGGCTAAGCGCATTACTCAGATTACCCTGTGCTTGCGAAAACTGCTGCATTTTTGCAGGATCATCGGCGTCGCTGCTCGTCATATTCAAACTGCCCACCCGCGACCGCGCATTGGTTACCTCAGTTAACACCTGCTGCTCATGCTTAGCATAGCCTTTAACTGTATTCACCAAATTAGGCACCAGATCGGCACGCCGCTGATATTGGTTCAGCACTTCAGACCATGCAGCATTGGCGGCCTCATCCTGAGACTGCATGGTATTATAACCACAGCCACTCAGGCTCAGAGCCAGAATAAATGCGCTTAAACATCCCATTAAGCGTTTATACATTGTAAACTCCCGTATGTGTTATTGTGTCAGTTTAACATGCCATCGTTACTTTTTTTGCCATTACTAGCGAAATCTTATATACCTTAAGCTATAATGAATGCAAAATAATAAAAATCATTTTTACCAAACTGTAAAGGATGTTATATGTTTCCTGAATATCGTGACCTAATTAGCAAATTAAAGGCGGAAAACACTCATTTTGCTAATGTATTTGAAGAACACAACCGTCTTGATGATAAAATCACCGGCCTGACCAACAATCCGGTAACCAGCGGGCTGGAAAATCTGGATGAACTAAAACGGGAAAAATTACGTCTTAAAGATGAAATTTATGCCATGCTGCGCGAAGCAGACGGCAAAGCCTGATAATTCAGTCCAGAAAAAACCCTGCTTTAAGCAGGGTTTTTTTGGATGCAATCATGTAGCATTAGCGTTTTGAAACGTTGCAAAATAGCAGCAGGAAAAGAAACTGCCTTATTATTTTGCTGATCGAATGCTACAAACGTTACCAGTGCATGAACAACAGTCTGTCCAGTATCTTTCAGAAAGATAGACTGGCTTATTTCGACCTTGCGAGAATGTACCCTACTGAAAACAGTTTCAATCAGCAAATCATCGCCAAACACAGCACTATGTCGATAGCTGATATTGATATTAATCACTGCCATCCCGCAGCCCGCTTCAGCCAATAATGGTGTCAGCCCAGCCGTATCAAAATATTCCCAGCGCGCTTCCTCTAAAAATTCCAGATATCGTGCATTATTGACATGCCGGTATACATCCACATGAAAACCGCGTACTCGTATTTCAGTCTGATGCACTGAAGCGGACTGTGTCTGCTCTAATTTCTGCATAAGCGCCTATTCCACCAGTGTCCAGCTAATCGTACTATTTGCCCGTAGCGGCACCAAACGCTCATGGCCATACGGGTAGTATGCCGGTACCAAACGATTGGTTTTTACCAGTGTAATGATATCCGTATTGCGTGGCAGATCATAAAATGCTGGTCCGTTTTCCGATGCAAAGGCTTGTAATTTATCCAGTGCGCCGGCCTGCTCAAATGCTTCAGCGTACAACTCAATAGCGGCAAAAGCACTAAATATTCCGGCACAGCCACAGGCACATTCTTTGTGCGTCTGCGCATGCGGCGCACTGTCAGTGCCAAGAAAAAATTTATGAGATTGTGATCCACATACTGCCTGTATCAATGCCCGTCTATGGCTTTCACGCTTCAGTACCGGTAAACAATAATGATGCGGCTGCATGCCTCCTACCAGCAGAGCATTACGGTTATACAACAGATGCTGTGGCGTTACCGTAGCAGCCACATTCTTACCTGCTGCCGCCACTAACTGAGCAGCTTGGGCGGTTGTGATATGCTCAAATACTAGTTTCAGCTCAGGCAGACGTTGTAGTAATGGCTGCAACAACTCATCAATAAACACCGCTTCACGATCAAAAATATCAACTTCACTATGGGTTACCTCGCCGTGCACCAGTAAAGGCATGCCTATTTCGGCCATGGTTTCCATTACAGGCAGCAGAGCCCATAAATCACTGACACCGGCTGCTGAATTGGTCGTAGCACCGGCTGGATATAATTTACACGCTATGATACCGGCGGCTTTGGCCTCACGAATCAGCGCTGGTGTGCTCTGGTCGGTCAGATATAAAGTCATCAGTGGCTGAAAACTGTTGCCGGCCGGTACCGCGGCGAGTATCCGTTCACGGTAAGCCAGCGCAGCAGCAACAGTAGTTACCGGCGGCTTCAGATTGGGCATAATCACCGCTCGCCCCATTTGACGTGCACTAAAAGGCACCACTGCTTTTAAGGCTGCACCGTCACGCACATGAAGGTGCCAATCGTCTGGTCTGGTTAGAGTAAGAGTCTGCATCTGTATCCGTTTCGTTAACAAACTGTTTTACAGCTCAATAATACAGTTAGGCTTATTTAGATTGTAGAACCACCGTAGCCAGCATGGAACGGCTAAACATCGTAGTCATGCCGCCATTTATCCGCAGCAGCGCGAAAACTAACGGTGTTTCACCCACATCTGCATCACACCATCTTCGCCATTATGCACTTGTAGAAGCTGATGGCCTGTCTGGCGGCAAAAAGCGGCAAAATCGTCTGGCGCATTTTTATCGGTTGCCAACACTTTTAATATCTTTCCAGCATCCATCGCGGCCAAGGCTTTTTTGGCTCGCAGAATCGGCATCGGGCAATTCAGGCCGATAACATCCAATGTCTCATCACTATGTGGTTCGCTCATCATCAGCTCATCACAGATAATTGAAAAATATGATTATACAACGTGCATGCATTTGCCCAATAGTCTCTGGGCAGAAGCCCAACATATTAATTAGGACAAAGTACAGCTATTATCATCTGGATATTATTTTCCATGGCCTCCTCGGCCTAACATGTACAGGCTGAGAACAAATAACTACTTACTTTCAAAAATATTTTTTATTTATTAAATCAGATCTAATAATTAAATACAGCACTATTCCGTTGAATCATATCTGAAGCTCACTATTATATTTTGGCTGTTATCTGATAAATGATATTTGTCAGTTTTTTACAGTATCGGATAGCTAAATTAAGCTGAAAATTACTAGAGATAAAAAATCAACCTACTGGATAATTGTATGATTTTATATTGTGCCGTTAGCAAACATACTTTCTTATACAATACTTCTGCCTAAACCAACCCTGCTTATAGGTATTTTACGATGCTGCAGCTCCTACCACCGTAGATAATACAAACTCTCTTCTAGCATTGTATCTGTACAATCCAGCTCGCTGATTGGGGTTTGTGGACACATCGATCCGTAATTCATTCGCGTGTTAGCTGATTCACATCGTTAATTGTTGATTCAGTACGTCATATTCAGTTGCAAATACTTCTGAATAGATAAAATTATTTATACAGGCGGCAAAATCAGCAAAAAAACTTCCCAAACCAAAGTACGATAGCCACCACCTTCTTGGTGCCAGATGCTGTATATAGTCAAACCAAATTACTTTTGTGCCAGCGCCAACATCTCGCGAGCATGATTGCGCGTGGTATCAGTAATGGTTTCACCGCCTAGCATTCTGGCAATCTCATCTATCCGGCTATCGGCAGTCAGAACCTTTATTTCACTTATAGTCTGACCTTTACTGCTGTGCTTGCGCACCTGCCAGTGCTGCTGGCCACAAGCAGCTACCTGAGGTAAATGGGTAACTGCCAGAATCTGACGGTTTTGCCCGAGACTGCGCAAAGCATGGCCAACAACGTCCGCCACTGCACCGCCGATACCAGTGTCCACTTCATCGAAAATCAGCGTAGGAACTTCATTGTACTGACTAGTTACCATTTGCAGTGCCAGGCTGATGCGCGCCAGCTCGCCACCGGATGCCACTTTACTCATGGCGCGCAAAGGTGTGCCCTGATTAGCGGCTACCTGATATTGCACCTGTTCTAGACCATGCAGAGAGGGAGAAGCACTGAGCAGTTCAATATGAAAACGTGCACCCTGCATGGCCAGATTCTGCATATGAACAGTAGTTTGTTTAGCCAATTTCGCTGCTGCCTGATGCCTGCGGGCAGATAATTGCTGGGCTACCTGCATATATTCGTTTTCACGCTCTGCTACTCTCGCCCGCAAAGCCTCAATATCAGCCGCTGCTTCCAGCTCATTTAATGCAGATTCCACTCTGGCCAATTCTTCCGGCAATTGCGGTGGCTCCAGCCGATATTTGCGTGCCATGCTCATTAATTCCTGCATCCGCTGTCCCTGCTGTACCAGCAGATTTTCGTCAGTTTCTACACTGGCACTGGCTTCGCGCAGATAAGCACTGACTTCACCCAGCTCGGCTTCTACCGATTCCAGCAGAGTCACACTATCGGCAAAAGCCGGTGCAGCCTTAATCAATGCAGCCAGTTGCTGGCGGCAGTGAAACAAACGGCTTTGCAAGCCATCATCACCATTGAGAATCTCTTCTACGCTGGCAGCTGTGTGCAGAATATCGGCTGCATGTACCAGCGCATCATGGCTCTGACTCAGCGTTTCCCATTCATTTTCCTGCACATTTAAAGCACTGAGCTCATCCAGGCGCCATTGTAGGCGTTCGCGTTCGATATTCAGGCTGTCAGCTTGAGTCTGAGCTTTTTCCAGCTCGCGTTCGGCTTCCTGCCAGCGCTGGTAGGCTTCTCGCACACGTGCAACTTCCTTATCCGCCCCAGCAAAGGCATCCAGTAAAACGCGCTGCGCAGCTTCACTATTTAACGAATGATGAGCATTCTGGCCATGGATATCGATCAGTAATTCACCAATTTGGCGCAGTTGTCCCAGTGTCACAGCCTGATTATTGATAAAACTGCGGCTTTTGCCTTTCACATCAATGGTACGGCGGATACTCAGCTGCGTTTCCTGTGCATCCAATAAGCCCTGTTCCTGTAGTAAGGACTGCGCCTGCGGGACATCGCTTACATCAAACAGGGCTGATAACTGCGCTTCTTTAGCACCATGCCGTATTTGTCCGTAATCTGCTTTATCACCCAGTAACAACCCCAGCGCATCCAGTGTGATTGATTTGCCGGCACCAGTTTCCCCTGTCAGAACGGTAAATCCACTCTGAAAACTCAGGTTCAGTTCATCCACAATCACAAAGTCACGTAAAGACAACGCCAGCAGCATAAACAGCCTTTCTTCAAGAAAGCATCCATGATTCAGGGCTGATTTTAGTATTTTTTTAAAAAAGTGCAAGGTATTTTTTAGAAAAAACTAAAATTAATTATAAAAATTTCGATTTTATTAATTTTTACTACATGTCTTACACTTTTACAGCATTACCATCTGTCATGCCACATTAGCTAAAGCCAAAAATTAACGTAATTAAATAAGGATGTATTAGAAACTTTCAGCCACATTTCATACCAGCTGATCACCCCAGTGCAGTTTCTGGCGTAGAGTACGGTAATACTGATAATTCACTGGATGTAAGATACGTAGTGAATTGCGGTAGCGACTAATACGGATTTTATCCATTGTCTGCAAATCAAAAAATGCCTGCCCATCAAAATGCGCACGCGCATCCCCGCCTTTGGTAATCAACACTTCGATTTCACTGGTATCACTTACAGCAATCGGGCGGTTTGACATCGATTGCGGGCAGATAGGCACCAAACTGAATGCACGCAATGTGGGCTGTAGAATTGGCCCACCGGCCGCAAGTGCATACGCTGTAGAACCCGTTGGTGTGGACACAATCAGACCATCCGAACGCTGGGTGTAAACAAATTCTTTATTAATGAATACTTCAAATTCAATCATCTGCCCCAGCGCACCGCGGCTAAGAACCACATCGTTTAGTGCCAGTGAATGGTAAACGTCTCTGCCTTCTCGAACTACCGTCGTTTCCAGAAGAATACGCTCTTCTGGCAGATATTTACCCGTCAGCATGCCGGTTAGTTCGCTTACCATTTGTGCACGCGGTACTTGCGTTAGAAACCCTAAGTGCCCCTGATGAATACCAATCAGCGGCACACGATAGGGAGCCAGTTTGCGAGCCACTGAGAGCAGTGTGCCATCACCGCCCAGCACCATTACCAAATCACAGCGTCTTCCCATTTCACATTTGGTAATGATCTGGCAGCAATGCAAATTAGCCGCACTGATATGATTATCTGCTTGCGCCTCACCGTCCAGATACACCGATAACCCTGCTTCAAATAAAAAAGCAATAAGTTCATTCAATACTTCACTCATCATCGGCGTTTGCGGACGGGTCACAATTCCGATATGGTTAAACTGGCTATTCATGAATTACATGTTCCTAACAAAGTAGCTCACCCAGAATTCAACTGCCTTGGTTTTTATGGCTTATTATAAAGGGTAATACATTAATATACTTCCTTATTGTAATCCTCCAATTTCAGCAAAATTCTTATGAATCAGGCGCAACATCACACTCAAGGGCTAATCAGCTGTAAATCCTGATAATTTTAAAATAAATGATTATTACCTTGGCAACAGCGTGTACACAAATCTGATCTGAGTGCTGACTAGCATTTGCCTTCAAATACAAACTATAAAATGCTCACTTTTATTTGCAAACTGTTGAAAAATTAGCATTGATTTTGCAAATATAACCTAATTTACAGCACAGCTTTGGACTAAAAACAAACAATTTTCTTCGAATACCCACCAACTTCAGATATTGCCACATAAATAGCAGTTATCTGCTGCCATTTAACTATCATTCGCTGATTTAGCTAGTTCAAGCTACAATAATCGTTTAAAAACAGAGTTACTGCGATGGTTACATCTTTGCCTAAAGTATTTGCGCTTCTGGGGCCTACAGCTTCCGGTAAAACCAGTTTAGCTCTGAATCTGGCTGCTCAATTTCCGGTAGAAATCATCAGTCTGGATTCGGCTTTGATTTATCGGGACATGAACATCGGTACCGCCAAACCCACACCCGCAGAACAGCAGGCAGTACCGCATCATTTGATTGATATCATTTCCCCATTGGAATGCTATAGCGCTGCCCAATTTGTGAGTGACTGTGTACGCCTAGCTAGAGAGATACACAGCCGCGGCCACCTTCCCTTACTGGTAGGTGGCACTATGATGTATTACCACGCCCTTACTCAGGGGCTCAGCAGCCTGCCTGAAGCCAATCCACACATCCGTGCCGAGCTGGAAAAACTAAAACAACAGCATGGCATGGATTATTTATATACTTTATTGCAGAAAGTAGACCCAATTACGGCTGCACGCCTGCCTGCCGGCGATAGCCAGCGCATAGAACGGGCACTGGAAATCTATCATATTACCGGTATCCCGATGAGTAGCCATCTGGCCAATCAGCAAAACCAGCAACCATCTGTAGACGTATGCACACTGGCACTGCTGCCAGCCGACCGTGCTCACCTTCGCGTTCAGATTGGCACCCGCTTCCATACCATGCTGGCACAGGGTTTTGTAGAAGAAGTGCAAGCATTGCGTCTGCAATACCCAGACCTGCACTCAGACCTACCCTCCATGCGTTGTGTCGGCTACCGGCAAGCATTTGATTATCTGAATGGTATCATTGATTACGACACCTTCGTAGAACGCAGTATCGTGGCTACTCGCCAGCTAGCCAAACGCCAGCTCACATGGCTACGCAAGCTCAATCCGCAGCATATGCTTGACCCATTTAATCCAGCCGGACTCTTTGAGCAGACAGCTCATCTGATGCAGCAATTCTTTTCCTGAAATCATCCATTTCAGAAAAATTCTAGCTATGAATATTTAAGCAATAATAGTAAAAATTTATGTAAACATCTGCATGCTTCCTCAATAGACATATTCACAACATGCTGAATTAATTAATCTTACTGATTATTAATCTATAATTATTTATCTATGTGTACAGCACAGCCCCTTACCCATGCACAGACAAAACAGCATAAGACAATTATTTACAGTAAAATGCACACCGTTGATAGCGTCATTACGTCTTCTCATTCATTCCGAAAGAGATAAACGGCAAAGACAACATTTATCCTTCACGCCTCACTCTAGCCAGGCAAGGGTCAGGCATTTTTGATTTAATAAGGAGAAAACACGATGTCCGTACAGGATCGCATCCGTTATACCTCACTTCATTCCCGTCTGATGTCTGCTGCTCAGGCTGCAACCCTGATTCAAAATGATGCCAATGTTGGCATGAGCGGATTTACCGGAGCCAGCTACCCTAAAGTATTACCGCAGGCAATTGCCGATTTTGCTCGTGCAGAACACGCTGCCGGCCGGCCGTACAAAATCAATGTCTGGACTGGTGCGTCTACAGCACCTGAGTGTGATGGCGTTCTGGCTGATGCACATGCTATTAATCAGCGCCTGCCCTTCAATACCGACCGCCACATGCGGCAGGAAATCAATAATGGCGATGTCAACTTCATCGACATGCATTTATCACATGTTGCGCAGCAAGCTTGGTTTGGCTTTCTGGGTCACATGCACGTGGCTATTATCGAAGTGCTGGGCATCACCGAAGATGGTTTGTTGATTCCGTCTACTGCCATTGGTAACAACCAGACTTGGCTGGATATGGCCGATAAAGTGATTCTGGAAGTGAATACCGGTCTGCCGGTACAGATGGAAGGCATGCACGACATCCCGGTGAGCAATGCCATTCCGCCTCATCGCACTCCAATCAACATGACCCGTGCAGACGACCGCATCGGTGAAAAATACATGAAAGTCGATCTAAACAAAGTGGTAGCCATTGTAGAATCCAATGCTCCAGACCGCGACAATGTATTCAGCGAACCCGATGACAAATCCAAACAGATTGCCGCATACATCGTAGACTTCCTGTCTCAGGAAATCAAAATGGGACGCTTACCGAAAGAAATGCTGCCGATTCAGTCCGGCGTAGGTAATGTGGCCAATGCTGTATTGGCTGGTCTGTTAACCGGTCCGTTTGAAAATCTTTTCGGCTATACTGAAGTATTACAGGATGGCATGCTAGACTTGCTGCGCGCAGGTAAAATGGCCACCGCCTCCGCTACAGCCATCTCTCTGTCTGCCAAAGCATTCAAAGACTTTGCCGACAATATTGATTTTTACCGTGAACGCATTATTCTGCGTCCGCAGGAAATTTCCAATCATCCTGAACTGGTACGCCGCTTAGGCATTATTGCCATGAATTCCATGATTGAAGCGGACATTTACGGCAATATCAACTCTACGCACGTAATGGGTACCAGCATGATGAATGGTATCGGCGGCTCCGGCGACTTTGCTCGCAACAGCTTCCTAAACTTCTTCGTTACCCCATCTACTGCTAAGGATGACAAAATCTCCTGCATCGTGCCGATGGTATCGCATGTTGACCACACCGAGCACGATACACAGATTATTGTTACCGAACAAGGTCTGGCCGACCTACGCGGACTGGCTCCACGGCAGCGTGCAAAAGTGGTTATCGAAAAATGTGCACATCCTGATTATCGCGACCAGTTGCAAGATTATTATGATCGTGCATTGCAGACCGCAAAAGGTATTCATACGCCACACATCCTGACGGAAGCCTTAAGCTGGCACGAACATTTCCTAAAAACCGGTTCTATGAAAATGTAATTCATCATATACCGTATCCAAACAGCCCTGAATCATTCAGGGCTGTTTGTTTATTTAATCAACACGCACCATCAGCCAACTAATAGTTTCGTATCCTATACTCGGCAGTATTAAGTACTACATCTGCACAGCATTTTGTACAATAATTTTTCCCACAGTCTGACCCTGACTGCAAAACATTCGCATTGTATGAATTCCCTTCATCATGGCAAGGCATCAAATTCAGCCACACAGCCATCACTATCAGTTAAAATAAGCGCGACTCAATCTCATTCGCTGCATACAGCACTCTCTTTATTTCTCTACTTTCATAAAAGGAAAGACCGCCATGTTTTCCAAAGCGTTAACCATCGAAAAATTCGACCCACAGCTAGCCGCAGCCATTGCCCGCGAAGACCAGCGCCAGCAAGATCATGTGGAATTAATTGCCTCAGAAAACTATGTTAGCTGCGCTGTAATGGAAGCTCAGGGCAGCCAGCTAACCAACAAATATGCCGAAGGCTATCCAGGCAAACGCTACTATGGCGGTTGTGAATACGTAGACGAAGTGGAACAACTGGCCATAGACCGCCTCAAACAACTATTTGGCGCTACCTATGTTAATGTGCAACCACACTCCGGTTCACAAGCCAATCAGGCAGTGTACGCCAGTGTGCTGCAACCAGGTGACACCATTCTGGGCATGTCACTGGCTCATGGCGGCCACCTCACTCATGGCGCCAGCGTCAACATTTCCGGACGCTTATATAATGCCATTACCTATGGCCTGGATGAAAACGAAATCCTCGATTACGCACAAGTAGAACAACTGGCTCTTGAGCACAAACCGAAAATGATTGTCGCTGGCGCTTCTGCCTATGCACTGGAAATCGACTGGGCACGTTTCCGTGCCATTGCCGATAAAGTTGGCGCCTATCTGTTTGTGGATATGGCACACTACGCTGGTCTGGTAGCCGGCGGAGAATACCCAAATCCAGTACCGTTTGCCGATTTTGTCACTACCACTACCCATAAAACCCTGCGCGGCCCACGCGGTGGTGTGATTATGTGCCGCAGCGAAGAACATGCCAAAGCGCTTAATTCTGCTATTTTCCCATGCCTGCAAGGCGGCCCACTGATGCATGTGATTGCCGCCAAAGCCGTGGCATTTAAAGAAGCTTTGCAGCCAGAATTCAAACAGTATGCCCGTCAGATTAAAGCCAATGCCAAGGTACTGGCAGAAACCCTGATTGAACGTGGTTTGCGCATCGTATCCGGACGCACAGAAAGCCATGTATTTCTGGTGGACTTACAGCCGAAAAAACTGACCGGAAAAACTGCCGAAGCAGTGTTGGGACAGGCTCACATCACTGTGAACAAAAATGCCATTCCCAACGACCCAGAAAAACCGTTTGTCACCTCAGGTATTCGTCTAGGTACCGCCGCCATTACCACCCGCGGCTTTACTGAAGCCGATACCCGCGAGCTAGGTCATTTGATTGCCGACGTACTGGACAATGCAGATAATCAGCAGGTAATTTCAGAGGTGGCTGAAAAAGTACAGAAAATTTGCAATAGATTACCCGTTTATGGAAAATAAACAACATTATTAAATTCTTAATATCTAGTTATTGCTTAGATACTATAGAATATTTATACTCAAATAAGGCTACTTTAATATCGATTAAATGATGTTTTAATCTGTTTTCTAATGATATAAACATCAACATGGATTTCCTTACAGGAAAACCAGCTTTAACTAATCAGATATTATCAAAATACCAATAAAGTATTAATATAGCCTCATTGCAAAAGCAAAGTTTACACTTTGCTTTTAAGATTTAAGGTATCTTGATAATAAAATTTGAAAGGAAACAAAATGAAAAAATTAGTTTCTACTGCTTTATTGGCTGCATCTTTAACAATGACTGCTGGTTTTGCTTTGGCTAATTCTCAAAATGACACTACCGATGTGCGCAATTTTGCAGAATCTACTGCTCAAAATGGCCAGAATACTCATGTTTCTGATTCAACTCCTGAAAACACTCCATACCGCACTGTTAATACCTATGCTGGTAATCACTAAATAGTGAGTAATAATCAAAAAGCATAACTTTTCAGTTATGCTTTTTTTTCGTCCATCTCATCAATATTTGCCATTTGATATTCACTCACGTTTCTTGTTTCGATGCATCATCAAACATAAACTAAAATTTCATTCTCATACCAAAAAACCGCCTTACTACCCAAAACATAACATACTGATAACACATATTGATTTAAAATAAGCATTTCAATTAGTGATTTTACATCAGTAACGAACATCTCATAAGTTTCAAGGATTAAGATAAAGTTTCCTTATTTTCAGGGAGTACAACATGGGCTTAATCTGGACAATTGTAGTAGGTTTCATCATTGGCGTGATTGCCAAATTGATTTATCCAGGCAAACAACAAATTGGCTGGATTGTTACCACACTACTGGGTATTGGTGGTTCCTTACTCGCTGGATATGTTGGTCAGGCTTTCGGCTGGTATCATGCAGGAGAAAAAGCCGGTTTAATCGCTTCGATTATCTTCGCCTGTATTATTTTGTTTATTTACGGCAAAATTAAAAACCGGCCATTATAGAATAAAAAAACGGTGACGAATACATATTCGCCACCGTTTTTTCAACAAATATATCTTTACTTCTTCATCTGCACCTTACCCAGCCCCTTTTCCCGAAGTTGAGCAATCGTTGCATCAATACCCTGCTGCTGAATTAACTGATCAAACTGATTACGGTAGACCGTCACTAAACTAGTGCCGTTCACACGAAAATTATAAATCTTGAATACACCATTAGAATAATACATCTGATAACCCACGGTATAATGTTTATCACTGGCACTGACAATCTCAGTGAAGGTTTCCAGTTTGTTATTACCCTGATTCACCACTTTGGGCAGGACTTTTACCGTTGCATTGCTGGCACCCATCAAAGCAGAATGTGCGTAAATTCGTACAATCATATTCTTGAAAGCAGCGCTGAAATCCTGCCGCTGCTGCGCAGTAAATTGCCGCCACGGCAACCCTACAGCCAAAGCAGATATACGCTCGTAATCCAAATACTGATCCGCATAGCGCTCAATCTGACTGATTCGTTGCTGCTCGTTCAGACTTTTGTCACGTGCTACCGACAACACCGCATCCACATTCTGCTGCAATTGCTGTTGCGCCAGCTGTTCTTGCGTAGCGGCAAACGTACACACCGATACCATCAGCATCCACGCAGCCAGACAAGCTTTAACATACCTCTGCATTTTTCATTCTCCTATTGGTAAGCAAAAAAAACGGCTTATGTAATTATCTTCCATAAACCGTTTGCTGTATTCATCTGCGAAATATCTCTACACTGCTTTAGCAGCTAACCAGTCAGTTACACTGGCCAGTGCCTTCGGCAACGCTGCCACATCATGGCCGCCTGCCTGTGCCAAATCAGGACGGCCACCGCCCTTTCCACCAACCTGCGCAGCCACATAATTAACCAGCTCTCCTGCTTTAACTGTTTTACTCAGGGCTTTCGATACACCTGCAGTAACGGCAATTTTACCATCATTTACAGCAGCTAATACCACCACAATATTCTCACCCTGTGAAACCAAATCAGCAGCGATATCACGCAACGCACTACTGTCTGCATCAATCTGGTTCAGTATTAGCCGCGCACTGCCCACATCCTGAGCCTGTGCCAGCAGCGCACTGCCCGCGTGTTTGGCTAGCTCTGTTCTGGCTTCGCTCAGTGCTTTTTCCAGCTGTTTCATTTGGCTGTGCATGCTTTGCAGTTTAGGCACTAGGTCTTCAGCAGTCTGAGCCTTCACCTCCACTACTGCGGCTTTCAGCAAATCTTCCTGCTGTTGTACATACTGTAGAGCATTCAAGCCGGTTACCGCCTCAATGCGACGTACACCGGCGGCAATACCACTCTCAGATACTATCTTGAACAGTCCGATATCACCGGTACGTGCCACATGAGTACCACCACACAGCTCGGTGGAAAATTCACCCATGCTCAATACACGCACTTCATCGCCGTATTTCTCACCAAATAGCGCCATGGCACCAGCGGCAATGGCATCATCAAAATTCATATTCTGAGCACAAACCGGCACATTGGCCACAATAGCCTGATTTACACGGCGTTCCACTTCTGCCAATTGGGCGCTGGTTACCGGCTGCGTATGTGAGAAATCAAAGCGTGTACGCTCTGCATTCACTAGCGAGCCTTTCTGCTCAACATGCGTACCCAGCACTTCACGCAGGGCACGATGCATCAGATGAGTCGCACTGTGGTTACGCATACTTGCTTCACGCAAAACACTATCTACCTGAGCAGTAACCGCATCGCCGACTTTCAGGCTGCCAGAAACCATTTCTCCAAACTGACTAAACACTTTTGCCTTAATTTTCTGCGTGTCATCTACTTGAAAACGGTTTTCACCAGCAAAAATATAGCCCATATCACCTGTCTGACCACCAGATTCGGCATAAAATGGCGTGAAATCAATCACCACGGCACCAGTTTCACCTGCGTGCAACTGTTCAACTGCCTCACCGTCTTTATACAAAGCCAAAATCGTGCTTTCATTCTGACGCTCATGATAACCAGTGAATTCAGTATCTGCTCCATCATAAGCCAACTGGGTATTGGCTTTGAAATTCTGCGCCGCACGCGCACGCGCACGCTGAGCAGCCATTTCGCGCTCAAACCCTGCTTCGTCCAGACTAATATTGCGTTCACGGGCAATATCAGCAGTTAAATCATAAGGGAATCCATAAGTATCATACAGCTTGAAAATCACTTCACCGGCAAGCGTATTACCACCATCCTGCAAAGCATTTTCCAATAAGGCCATACCCGTTTCTAGCGTCTGCGCAAAACGGCTTTCTTCTTGTTTCAGCACCTCGCTGATTTGTGCCTGTTTTTCTACCAGTTCTGGATAGGACGCACCCATTTCCTGCACCAGATCAGCTACCAGCAAATGGAAAAACGCCTGTTTACAGCCCAGTTTGTAGCCATGGCGTACCGCGCGGCGAATAATGCGCCGCAATACATAGCCACGTCCTTCATTGCTCGGCAGTACACCATCAGCAATCAAAAAGGCACAAGAGCGGATATGGTCGGCAATCACCTTCAGGCTGGGTACTTCCTGACTGTAAGGCACGCCAACCACACGAGCCACAGCATGCAGTAAATGCACAAACAAATCGATTTCATAATTACTGTGCACCTGCTGCAATACCGCAGACACGCGCTCTAGTCCCATACCGGTATCAACCGAAGGTTTTGGCAGCGGATTCATATTGCCGTTTTCATCGCGGTTATACTGCATAAACACACAGTTCCAGATTTCGATAAAACGGTCACCATCTTCCTCAGGGCTACCCGGAGGGCCTCCCCAAATATGTTCACCATGGTCGTAAAAAATTTCTGAGCATGGACCACAAGGGCCAGTATCACCCATCTGCCAGAAATTATCCGAAGCATAGCGCGCACCTTTATTGTCGCCAATGCGAATAATTTTTTCTGCCGGTAGGCCGATTTCATTCAACCAAATATCATAGGCTTCATCATCATCTGCATAAACGGTAGCCAGCAGCTTTTCCTTTGGCAGATTAAGCCAATCCTTACTCGTCAGGAATTCCCAAGCAAAATGTAGCGCATCATGTTTGAAATAATCACCAAAGCTGAAATTGCCTAGCATTTCAAAAAACGTATGATGACGCGCAGTGTAGCCTACATTTTCCAAATCGTTGTGCTTACCACCGGCGCGTACACATTTCTGTGCCGTGGTTGCGCGACTGTACGGACGCTTGTCAAAACCCAGAAACACATCTTTAAACTGATTCATGCCTGCGTTGGTAAACAACAGGGTTTTATCATCCTGAGGTGGAACCAGCGAAGAAGACGGCACCACCTGATGCCCCTTACTGGCAAAAAATTTAAGAAAATTAGAACGTAAATCTGCTGTTTTCATGGTAGTTTCAGTTGAACGGGCGATTAATCGTATTCAGGCAGTCTGTATACACACAGACTGCCTGAATATGGATATTAAAAACAGGACACTGGATAAACTATCCCAACTACCGCCCTTGTTAAAATCATGTGCTTATCTTACCGCAGTTTTACGCATAAGCATACCAGAACTGGTTAAAAACCATGCCAAAATGACAAATCCGACAACACCCCTACCCGATTACGGTATAGTTAGCCCTAAGCACACAGAATATGAAGTTACAAGGTGATCATACCCCATCACCATGCCAGCCTAAAACAGGCGCATCTTTGAAAAGGACAAACATGAAAAACACAGCCTGCCTGAGTTTATCCAGTTTGATTTTATGCATACTGGCCGCCTGCAGCGGTTCTCATGAAAATAGCAGCACCAAGCCGGCTTCTGCCGTAGCGGCCAGCAGCACCGGCACATTGAACGAAACTAAAACACTGAAAATCTACAATTGGTCTGATTATGTGGACCCAAAAACCATCAGTGAATTTGAAAAGAAATACGGCATAAAAGTTACCTACAACTATTATGACAGCGACGAAACACTAGAAAGCAAAATCCTAACCGGACAGTCTGGCTACGACATCGTTGGTCCGTCCAACTCCTTTGTCGGCCGACAGATTAAAGCTGGCGCTTATCAGCCGCTAGACAAGAGCCTGATACCCAACTGGAAAAACATTAACCCGAAATTACTTGATTTATTAAAAGATGTCGATCCGGGCAACCAATATGCTGTCCCTAATTACTGGGGTATGAATACCATCGCCATTAACATTGATAAAGTCAATGCCGCACTGGGTGACACCCCAATGCCAGAAAATAGCTGGGATCTGGTTTTCAATCCGAAATATACAGACAAACTGAAAAGCTGCGGCATCAGCTACATGGACAGCCCTGTAGAAATGATTCCGCTGGCACTGCACTATGCAGGTAAAGATCCCAACAGCCAAAGCAAAGACGATATAGACATGGCTGCCAATCTCATCAAAGCCAACCGCAGCAACGTGCTGCGCTACTCTTCTTCAGGCTACATCGACGATCTGGCTCGAGGAGATGTCTGCGTGGCCATCGGCTTTGGTGGCGATTTAAATATCGCCAAACGTCGTCGGCTAGAAGCCACCGGTAAAAAAGATATTCAAGTTTTAGTTCCTGAACAAGGCGTATCTCTATGGGTGGATACTCTGGCCATTCCCAAAGATGCCGCCAACTTGAAAAATGCTTACCGCTATTTAAATTGGGTTCTCGAACCCCAGATTGCTGCTCGCAATGGCAACCATGTTACCTATGCACCCGCCAGCCTGCCAGCAAAACAACTGATGAAAAAAGAATATCGCGAAGACAGCAGCATCTTCCCATCAGATGAAGTGCTGGCCAACAGCTATCTCGTTTTACCGGCCAAATCCGATACTCTGAAATACGAATTGCGCTTATGGCAAAATCTCAAAGCAGGCAAATAAAACATTAGCCTATATTTGCTTAAAACAAAACCCCTCAGTAATGAGGGGTTTTGTATTGCCGGCCGCCGAGACAGAAATTTTACACGGCTAGCGACACAGCTCAGGAAATTTCCGCCATGCCTGCGACAGCGTCATACCATTTGCATACAAATTAACCGTACTCTGCGACATACCCGCTTTAACCACATCTATCTGCAACCCTTCTTTGCCGGTAAATGGATTAACCAGCGCCAGCGTCTGACTACCATTCGGATAACTGCTTATTCTGTAAAATTCACGAGGCAAATTAAAACGAGACTGCAACTTATCATGCAAACACTTGCTGACTTCGATAGCAGGCCGGTCAATATTCAGGCTCACTTCCGGCGGAGTACTACGTTCCGGTTTCAGCACCGTCACATCTTTTGTGACTACCGCACAGCGAAAACCTTTACTGCCTATGGGCTGGTCAGCCTGCAATAAAGCTTTGGCCATAGCCTCTGAATCACATTCGCGCTCTTCTTGCGCATAAGGTGTGACCTGAGCACACCCCACCAACATGCTGGCACACAGACAAGGCCACCATAATAAATTCTTCCACAACATGTTTGATTTTCCACTGGATGCCTAGAGGTTCTATGCCAAACTGAACCCAGACATAATTTTTCCCCGCCAACAGGCAGCAGGTTTACTGAATCTGCCCAGTTGTAATAACTTCATGGGCATAACATAATGATTAATTGATTAATCTTTGCCAATGCATAAAACACCTGCATAACAAATGTAATATCGAAAGCAAAGTGGCTATAATAACAGCCATATCTTGCCACACACCAGTCTTATCATGATTTTTTCAGCAGCCCGACCCATAAAAACCGTCACCCTCGCCTTAACCGGCGCTTCAGGCATGCCTTATGCCAAAAGACTACTGGCCTGCCTATTGCAAGCAAATATCAAAGTCTGGTTATTGTACTCACAAGCTGCACAGATAGTGGCACAGCAGGAAATCAATTGGCATCTACCTACCAACGCCAAGCAATGTACCGCAGCTTTATGTAGTGAATTCGGGGTCGACCCATCTCAACTCACCGCATTTGGCCGTGATGAATGGTTTGCTCCACCCGCCTCCGGTTCTAATCCCGCAGATGCCATGATCATCTGTCCGGCAAGCATGGGCTGTGTTGCCGCCATTGCTGCCGGTACCTCAGATCATTTGCTCGAACGTGCTGCCGATGTTTGCATCAAAGAACAGCGACCACTGATAATCGTACCGCGAGAAACGCCGCTTTCAGCCATTCATCTGGAAAATATGCTTAAACTCGCACGTCTAGGCGTCTGTATCCTACCACCGGTATCGGCTTTCTATCAGCATCCGCAAAGCGTAGCAGATATGGTAGATTTTGTGGTAGCACGTATTCTGGATCAGTTGCAGATTCCGCACCGGCTGATAGCGCGTTGGGGCGAAGAAAATAATTATTGACACCACTCATTGAATGTTTTACTGTATAAAAATGAAAACCAAACACACTTTCTCTTTTGCTTATTATTGGTACCACACCTCGGTGCGGTGCCTTTTTGCGTTTATTTAAAAAACATAAGCAAAAACAAAGTGAACCGCCCGGCCAATCCGAGGCGGTTTTTTTATACCATAAACGCCTCGTACACTAAGGCAATAACAATGAATCAACAACTATTGGAGAATAAAATGCCGGTATTACCGCAGAAACGAATGCAGCACACTGAAGCACCTGTACCACAACTTCAGCGCTGGTATATGATTGTAGATGGCAATCAGCACAGAAGCGACCTGTTACAGCTTCAGCCACAATTTCAAAGCCCGTACATGCTTAGTGAAGCACTGATTCCACAGCTGCGGATGGTAGCCATGTTAATAGCCGCACAGCGGCTCAGTTCTGATCAACCTACACCAGACATTATCAGTGAAGAAGCAGACTGGTTTGCTGCCCGTATCCTGGTAATGGGCGTGCGCATTTTTCACCTGGATATTACCTTAATCCCCATGTTGAAAACGGCCAATAGCCGCGCTCGTATGTTTGCACAAAAGCACAACCTTCCCTTTACTCAGGCACAAATGCGCATGAGTTTGCATGCCGGCCGGCCGCAACAGATGTTGATTATCGAAACAGAAGCACAATGTGAAGAAGATAAAGGACTGCTACAAAACAGCATCGATTTTGCCCGTATGCATTGTCTGAGCGAAAGCAGCCTACTGGCTCCCTGCCACCAGATTTAAAACCAGCACTCATTTAATTCTGCGTAGATTGTGACTAACTTTATATCGGGCATACAACGCCACCTGCTGCAAAAACTGCTCCAGTTCTGCAGCAGCAAAACGAGTATGGATAAAATAACAGCCGTCCCCTGTAATTTTGTGCAGAGCCTCTACCGCAGCAAAGCGACTGACCATATTTTCAAATTCCCCAAACCGGCTGCCGTTCATATAAATTGTAATAAACTGTTCTGACTCAGAATATTCTGACACCGTGAACCGCTCAATCACGCCTCTATCAAGCAGGCTCTGTACCCTTAGCCCCACTGCCTGACCACTCAGAAATACTTTTTCCCCAACTTCTTTCCATGACATCCGGCTATTGATTTTCAACAAATCCACAATTGCCCGGTCTTTTTTATCCATATTTTCATCCTGAAAATAAATCCTGCCTACTGCTTTCATATACCCGTTCAGTATTGCATGCTAATTACAGATAATAGAAGTCTCACAACAAACATGAAAACATATATGAAACAAGCACTCCTTATCATCGATGTGCAAAATGATTATTTCCCCCAAGGAAAAATGGCATTGCATCAGCCACAAATGGCATTGGAAAATATACTCAGATTGCGCCAACAGTTTCGCCGGCTGCAGCTACCAATATTCTATATTCAACATATTAACATTCGTAAGAATGCAACTTTTTTCCTGCCGGATAGCCATGGAATAGAGCTTCATCCACAGCTAATGCCCATCGCCACTCAGACAGAATGGATTATCCGCAAAAATTTCCCCAACAGCTTTGTACAAACCGATCTACTAACGCAGCTACAAAAGCAGGCAGTAGAACAATTGGTTATCTGCGGAATGATGACCCATATGTGCATAGATTCCACTACCCGCCAAGCAGCAGAACTTAATTTTCAACCTATTCTAATTGCCGACGCCTGTGCCACACGTAATCTCGAACTGAATGGCGAGACGATACCGGCAAAAAATGTACAGCATAGCTTTATCGCGGCTTTGAGTTTTTTTGCTGACATCCAGTTCGCCAGCCAGTTCTTAAATCCATCCAATGCCTAAATCATTTCTTTTGCTTTTTTATTAGCCATCACAAATAAAAAGAAATAACTGCCCGTCTGTTTGACACATAATTGTCAGACAACAAGGCAGTTATCAGCCTTCAACCTATTGTTTTTATATTAAAACTGTCAATATATTGTGATTATTATATTGTGATTATTCTGAAATTTTAAAAACAAATATACCGGTACTGTAATATACACAAATAGCCACGAATACCATTAGTTATTCGCAAAAAAGTAGATGTAAAATTTCAAATTAACAAAAATAAAAAAGCATCTGTTTTTCAAATTCAGAAAACAGATGCTTTTCAGTGCCAATCTGCTGATTGGATTTGATTGCTTACATTGGGATATAGCGGCTTGGGTCCTGCGGCTGACCATTCTCACGTAATTCAAAATGCAGTTGAGTCCGCTTAGCATCAGTGCTACCCATTGTGGCAATCTGCTGACCACGTTTCACCTGCTGGCCTTCTTTCACCATAATACTCTGGTTATTGCCATAGGCAGTCAGATAGGTTTGATTATGCTGCACAATAATCAGATTACCATAGCCGCGCAAACCATTACCGGCATACACCACCTTACCGGAAGCGGCAGCCATAATTGGCTGGCCAGCATTGCCACCATAATCGATTCCCTTACTGCTGCCGCCGAAGCTTTGCAGGATATTACCGGCAGTCGGACGCTGCCATTCAATACCGCTTACACTGCGCACACCACCAGTGCTTACGGTTTTACTTGTTGAGACAGTAGTAGAGCTAGATGGCGTAGTCGTCGTGGTCGTACTGGTGGTCGTTGTCACATTCGCTGTGCTTACCGGCGTCGTTACCGTAGTGGTGGTATTTTTGCTTCCGGCCGGTGCAACATATCCAGCCGGTTTCACCCGCAGCACCTGCCCCAGACGAATATTGTTATCAGCCAGATTATTCCAGGCACGCAAATTATCCTGCGTAATCTGATAACGTTTTGAAATATTGTATACCGTGTCACCACGCTGTACCGTATGCGTAGCAGCATTGATATCAACTGGTGAATAATTGCCTACATAACCAGTGGCTGTGGCGCCAGCATTGGGCGTATAAGCCGGAGGCGTGTCTGTCGGTGGTGTATAAGGCGGGGCACCATAAGGATTGTCGGCAGTGGTAGCAGCAGTACCGGCGTTACTGCTGCCCGTTTCTGTCGGTGCTGCCGGTTGTTTGAAAATAGTACAGGCACCTAATGCCAGCACCAGCAAACACCAGCTGGAACGAATTACGTTTTTTTTCAACATAACGGTTTACCTTAAATCATTGCAATGTTCAGGGGGTGCCAGCGCGATAGCGGCGGCAACAGCCAATTCAGACATTATCATAAACAATGCCCAGCATTGTGTAAAATAGCATCAAGGTTAAACTATTTTAACATGTCCTAATAATTATGTATTATTCAGGCTGTTTTTTTCAGCAATTGCCCAGTCATACAGTGCTTTTTTACTCTCACCACTGATTTCCGCAGCCAAAGCGGCGGCTTGCTTGGTAGGCAGTTCCTGCACCAAGATCTGCATCACACGGATTGCCTCAGCAGACAAATCCGCCTGCTTTTCAACTTCGGCCGGATGCAACACCAGTACCATCTCGCCACGTTTCTGATTAGCATCCGTCTGTAAAACCGTCTGGATATGCGCCACCGTACCCGTTATATAAGTTTCATGCGTTTTACTAATTTCACGCGCCAAAAGCATACTACGCAGAGGATACAACACAGCCATCTGTGCCAGCGTATCCATAATCCGGTGCGGAGTTTCAAACATCACCACCGGACAAACTGCTTTTTGCCACTCCTTTAAACGCTGCTGACGTTCGCCACTTTTGGCCGGCACAAAACCTGCAAAATAAAAATCAGATTCCGTCACTCCAGCCACGCTTAAAGCAGCCATCACCGCACTGGGACCAGCCACAGGTGATACCGCAAATCCAGCTTCTCGCACCCGCGTAACTAAACGGGCACCGGGGTCACAAATCGCCGGTGTACCGGCATCCGAAACCTGTGCCACAACTTCCCCTGCTGCCAGTGCATCAATCACCCGCTGCGCCATACTTTGCTCATTCTGCTCACGCACACTAATCAGCCTGCCCGAAATACCATAAGCCCGCAGCAATTGCTGAGTTACCCGCGTATCTTCGGCACAAATCAAATCAGCTCGCGACAACACAGCCAGAGCATGAAAGCTTAGATCAGCCAGATTACCAATTGGAGTAGCCACTACATAAAGGGTTTGCGGTACAATGCTGGCAACAGCTTTCTGGTAATGGACTTGCATTTATTAATCCGTAATCTGGTTAAGTGATCATTTAAGTGTCAAGGCAGAATACCGGCAGCACTCAGCCTTAAATGAATACTATACCACGATGTCACATTGCATTCGTATTCAAGCACCAACCGGAAATACCTGACCACCACTAGAAATACTATTTAGCCCAACAACGGGCACTTTATCCGGCTGCCTTATCTGCCCAAAGCACAAAGCGCAAATTCATATTAATTGACACATAAACTTATATGACAGAACCCATTTCCGCCCATCAACACTTTGTCGATAGCGCCCAGCTACTAAACGAATGCGCTGATTTATTGGCAGAACCCATTGCCGAAGTGGCTCAGGGCATCCTCATGGCTCTGATGAGCGATGGCAAACTGCTGATAGCCGGCAATGGCGCCTATGCTTCTCTGGCCAACACACTGGCCGCTTATATGGTTACCCGCCTGCAACAGGATCGCATGGCTCTGGCTGCCTTATCTCTCTGTACCAATCCTTCCGTAATCAGCACGCTGACAGATAGCGAACCCAAAGATGTCTTTGCTAAACAGATTCATGCGCTCGGCAAACAGCACGATATGCTATGCGTACTCTCAGCCGATGGACAGAGCCTAAATCTCGTCAGTGCAATCAAAACTGCCCATGAGCGCGATATGCGTGTACTGGCCATTACCGGCGGCAGTGGTGGCGAAGTAGCCGCCTTGCTACACGATGATGACCTGTGGCTAAACGTCCCTGGAGACCATCCCCTGCGCGTACTTGAAGCACATCAGGTTACCATTCATGCCCTGTGCGCACAGATTGACCAATTATTGCTCGGTGGTTTATAAACAGCATCAATACAAATTACAGGTGTATCTCATGAAAAAATACTTGTCTGCCCTGGCATTGGGGCTGTGTCTGACCACCACCCTCACAGGTTGTCCAGCTGTTCTGGTAGGCGGAGCTGCCGTTGGCACCCTGTCAGTCACCGATCGGCGCACTACCGGCGCTCAGACCGATGACAAAATAATGGAAGTACGCATTCACGATGGCGCCATTTCCTATCTCAACAGCCAAGCACAGGAAAGCAAATTCCAGCCAACCTTATCCGTTATCAGCTACAATCGGCAAATCCTGCTACTCGGACTAGTAGCCAACGAAAATGACAAAAATCTCGTGGAACGCGTAGCCCGTGCTCAGCCTGCTGCACAGAAAGTTTACAACTACATAGACATCGCCAGTCAGAACCGTAAATTGAGCCATGTGACGGACGACACATGGATTACATCAAAAGTCCGTTCCAACCTGCTCAATACCAAAGGCGTCTCACCAAATCACGTCAAGGTTGTTACCTTTAACGGTGTTACCTACGTCATGGGTATTCTGACACCAGCAGAACAGCAGGCTGTCACCGCAGCCATCAGCACCACCTCCGGCGTGCAAAAAGTGGTTACTCTATATCAGACCTTTGAAAACACCCCCACTACCACAGCAGCCAGTTCCTGATAATCGCCCAGCTGCTGCAATCAAATGCTCACAAACGGCCGGTTGCAGCAACCAGGGTAAAGTATCTGATTAGCGTAAACACAAATTTGCGTATAATAACTGCCTTACACCCGACGATATCCCTTAAAGGATTACCACATCATGAGCACAAAACCCACCGCACCCGAAAGAAAAAACAAAAAAAACGCGGTTAAAGCTGGTCTAAGCACCTTTACTAAAATCCTTCTCAGCCTGTTTCTGATTCTAGCCATTTTTGTTGTCTGGTTTGTTTTTCACGCTTGGCAGGTGCTGAATAACGCACCGGATACTGCCGGCTATGCCTCACAGGCTAGTTTTGAAATTCTTACACCCAATGGTGCTCCCGGAAATAACAATACCGCGCAATCACCGGTATTTATTCCCAATGCTACCGTCACCACTGCTTCTGACAGTGATAACAATGACAGCGCCTCAGCTCCGCAGACTCCGGCCACACCTATAAAAAATAGCACTAAGCCAAAAGCCAATGCGGACAACGAAGAATTACAGCCACTGGTACCCACCAATGCACCTGCTGCTACCAACAGAGACAACAATCCGGAAACCCCAGCAGCACCAGCTCCTGCACCTAAACCCAAATCATCCAACAACAGTGCCAATGGCAAACCATTAGACAACCTGTTCTGATAACACTCCGGTATAAACAACAATGCCCGTCCTTAAGACGGGCATTGTTTTTTGTCAGCTTACATTGAAAACATGCAATCCAGACACCTGCCTAAGCAGCTACTGCAAAATATCGGCAAGAGCATACATATGTAATGGTACATTACATCGCCCATTACCATGTAATTACCGCACACTGAAGCTGCACAAAACACGCCGCTACAACGGAATAAATCGTAATCCTGTATTTAGCTGCCAGCAAAGTTCAGATACAGCTAAACTTATTTCTGATAGGGATTATCCAATGTAGCCATCAATTCAGCCAGATAAGCACGCAGCTGCTTTTCCTGACAACCCATCAGCAATCCATCTTCAAAGGCTTCCTGTGCCAGCTCATAGATTTCTTGCATATTCTGCTGCATCACTTTAATTTTTTCCGTGCAAGAGACCACATTACCGGCATCATCCACCCATCTGGGCATCGGAGGTAAAGGTTTCATCAATGTTTCACCCTGCGCGCCGTTACAAAAGCTTTAGACCAGTACCCCTGCTCAATACTGGTAATTTCGATATTCTTGCCCGTACGAGGCGCGTGAATCATTCTACCATTACCAATATACATACCCACGTGCGAAATCCCACCACCGCCAGGGCTGAAAAAAACCAGATCACCCGGTTGCAGTGCAGCACGGCTTACCACTTCACCCACCGTAGCCATCTGGCGCGAGCTACGCGGCAGCGTCACCCCCATACTGCGGCGGAAAATATATTGCATAAATCCACTGCAATCCAGCCCACTGGTGGGTGAATTACCACCAAAGTGATAGGCCACCCCAAGCAACCCCATCGCATTCATAATCAGGTCACTGGCATCATCACCCGTACGTACGGCTGGTGCTGCTGTTCTGTCACGAATCAGACGCTCCAGTGCAGCATTATCCAATCCCTCGTCAGGCGCCGCCATCACCGGCGGCACCAGAATGAAACCGGCGCATAGACATACAGTTGCCGTTTTCATTAATTTTTTTATCCACTTCATGCCAACATTATTCCATCTGTTCATCAAACAATTCTGCTATCCTGTAAGCAGACTTTGTTCGGGACATAATCATATGTTTTCACCCAGCTCATCCCGCATTAGCGACTGGACTCGTATGCGTGAAATTCTTACCATTTTGGCCAAACACGGTCTGGGTGAATTTCTTGTTCGTATCAAACTGCCGATACGCCGGTACAAACATACCGACCCATCGGCTCAGCAGGGCTATCTCAGTACACCGCGGCGCGTGCGCCTTGCCTTTGAAGAGCTGGGACCCACATTCATCAAACTCGGACAAATACTCGCCACCCGTACAGATGTTTTCGGAGAAGAATGGACGGAGGAATTTGCTCAACTCCAAAACAATACCCATCCTCTTCCCATCATAGAAATCAAAAACATCATTCAGGCTCAGCTCAACCAGCCACTGGAAAGCATCTTCAGCCACATAGCAGCTCAGCCCATCGGCAGCGCATCCATCGCACAGGTTCACCGAGCCACACTCAGCAGCGGCGAGCAGGTCGCCATCAAAGTGAAACGACCGGGAATAGAATCCACCGTAGCCGCCGATCTGCGTATTCTTAACCACATAGCTCAGCTACTGGAATCAGAAATACCTGAATCCAGACGCTACTATCCGGTACAAATGGTGCAATACTTTGCCCGCTCACTTGAAAAAGAAACAGATCTCACTGCTGAACGACGCAATATGCAACATTTTGCCCGTCTTTACAACCACCAACAGCAAATCCATATACCGCAAACTTATGCGGCGTATTCTAACCGTCAAATACTGGTACAAGAATATATTGACGATACTTTACTTAAAAATCTTGCTCTCAGCAGCTGGAGCAAAGAACAGCGACGCAAGCTTGCTGCCGCACTGGTTGATATTTTACTCGACATGATATTACAGCACGGCCTGTTTCATGCAGACCCCCACCCCGGTAACATCTTAGTGCGAAACGATGGCCGTATCACCCTAATAGACTTTGGCCTTATCGGCCGCCTAAGCCAGCAGCGCCATCAGGAAATCATCTCCCTTATTCAAGCTCTGCTGGAACGCGACCAGTTTGCTTTACAATATATTCTCTCCAACTGGGCACAGGGCGAACCACTTAACGAAAATCAGCTCGGCAGCGACGTATTCGAAATGCTGCTCAACTATGAACAGCTCAGCAGCGGCGATATCAGCATTAGCCAGATTATCAATGATATCACCTACATCATCCGCGAACACGGCCTCACATTGCCGGCCGACCTAGTAATTTTATTCAAATGCTTAATTACGCTTGATGGCGTCATCAAACAGATAGACGGTGATTTCGAACTTCTTAGCCATGCCCAGAACTCCATTCACAACGTATTACGCCAGCGTTTCAACACCCGCACATTCTGGCGTCACAGCAAAATGCAGCTGCACCTACTCTCACAACTCATAAACAGCCTGCCTCAAAACCTGTTGCAACTAAATAAGCGCATTCAGCATGGCCAACTTCCCGTCAGCATCAATATTCAGCATATCGACAAATTCAACAACCAGCTAGACAAAGTAGCCAACCGGCTAACCATGGGGATCGTTACCGCGGCACTGATTATCGGTTCTTCCATCGTAATGAACATCAACGCCGGTCCAAAAATCTTCGGCTTGTCTTTTTTCGGCCTGATTGGCTATCTGCTCGCATTCAGTAACAGCCTGTGGGTCATCTGGTCTATATGGCGCTCAGGCCGGCACTGACACCCATCTCACCCCAAAGTTACCCTTGTTAAACCCCACCCGTTTCCATTAAAATATATATTCATATAGAAGCAAAGCATCATCAATCTGCATATAGTGTTATTATCAACAGAATAACCACGTGGTTCGCAATCCATCCCACGCAAAAAAACTAGGAGCCTCAATTCACATGTCTCAGCTGAATCCAGCCATATTTTCTGCTCATTACGGTTTTAGTCTTTCAAACAGCCGCTGAAGCAGAAGCAATATGTACAAAATCGCCAAAGAATTCCAATTCGATGCCTGTCATATGCTAGATGGACATAAAGGCAAATGTCACAATCTCCATGGCCACACCTACCGGCTGATAGTCGAAATCAGTGACCAACTCCGGCCACACGGCTCCAGCAAAGAAATGGTAATGGACTTTGCCGACATTAAAACCATCATCAACCAAAGCATCATCAGCCAGCTAGATCACGCCTACCTGTATGACGCCAGCAATAGCAACGAATGCAAAATAGCCGACCTGCTACAACAGATGCAACGCAAAGTATTCGCCTTTCCCTGCCGCACCACTGCCGAAGGCATAAGCCGCTTCATCTTCAATCAGCTCTGCGACAAACTACCCGTATCCAAAATCACCCTGTGGGAAACGCCCACATCCTATTGCGAGTATCAGCAAAGCTAGACATGACTCAATTCAACATTGTCGAAATTTTCGAATCACTACAAGGCGAAGGCTACAACACTGGCATGCCCGCCATTTTCATCCGTCTGGCCGCCTGCAATCTCAGATGCCCATGGTGCGATACCGACTACATGCATTATCAAAGCATGTCTTTGCAACAAATCCTCAACACCGTCCAACAGTATCAAAGCAAAAACATTATCATCACCGGCGGTGAACCCACCATCAACAAAAAACTACCCCTGCTCTTACAGCAGCTTAAACAATTAGGCTATTACCTTGCCATAGAAAGCAACGGACTGGGAAAGATAGATTCTCAAATAGACTACATTTCACTAAGTCCCAAATTTCACTACCGCCAGCACTATCCGTTTCCAGCTCAGAATCAGGCTGATGAAGTACGCATCGTCGTAGAAGACCATCCCGAATTTCTAGCATTCTGCCTAAAAATCGAACAACACATACAGGCCAGACATTACTTCCTCTCACCCTGCGAACAAAACGGTCGCTTCAACATGCTTACCACTTTGCAAGCATTAGGTCAGCTCAACCAACATCGTCACGACAATAAATGGCTGCTCAGCTTGCAGACACACAAACTGGCCGATATAGCTTAAATCTTCAACGTATTTTTTATCAAATATCCCAAAAACCATTGAAATTCAGCAAACCAACACAATATCATAAGCAAGATAATTTACTTCAAAATTAAAAAATTCAACTTTACTACATACAATGCAACCACATTGTGCATATATGCCAACAATTGTTACAATATAATCAACCTGAGAAATTATTTACCCACAAAATCACGGAGAATTACACACATGCAACCACGCAACAGCTATGATTTCACTCAGCTTGGACAAGCTAGTGAAAACCCACAAACCGTAGTGCTGCGCAAAGCCTATGCTCTACTTGGTCTCTCATTCCTGCCTTGCGCAGCTGGTGCTTACGCTGGAACATATGTCAATTTCTATGCATTGTTTAGCAATTCTTGGCTATCTGTCGTCGCCTTTTTCATCTTTGCCTACGGCCTCATGTTTGCCATAGAAAAAAACCGTTACAACAACTTGGGTATTGGTTTACTGATGGTATTCACCTTCGGCTTCGGATTTTTCCTTAGCCCCATCTTACAATTTGCTCTAGCCTCTAGTATCGGTGGACAAATCGTTGGTATGGCTGCCCTGATGACCGCGGGGGTATTTTTCACTATGGCCACCATAGCACACCGTTCTAAATCAAGCATGAATGGCATTGCTCAGTTTCTGACTGTAGGTGCAGTTGTTCTTATCATCGGCATGATTGTCAACATGTTTATGAACGTACCTGCACTTGGATTAACCATAGCAGCTGGTTTTGTTATCTTCAGCTCACTTATTATCATGTGGCAAATCCGTGCCGTCATTGCCGGCGGTGAAGATAGCCCCACCAGCGCAGCCCTAACCCTGTTTATTTCCATTTACAACATTTTTACCAGCCTAATCCAAATTTTGTTGGCCGTAATGGACAATCGCTGATATCACCAACATAACATGAAAAACTGCCTGAATCCCATATCGGTTCAGGCAGTTTTGTTTTACCCAGCAAAGCAAAGTTTAAACCTCTCAGAACACACCATTTAACCTAGCATTTTCTTATAATAGACTTTTAAGCACAGAATCAACATGAACCAAACCATACATTGGACAGAACACGGTCAGAGCATGCAAGCCATGTGGGGCGGTGACAGCCGCCATCCGGCACCCACCCAAATTCAGACAATCAGCCAAATCAGTGCAGAACAAGCTTTACAGCAGATGCGCCAGAATATCGCACTGCTTTGGCGGGGTGATTACCACCAAGGCAAACAGCTACTGGCAGCAATCAAAAAACGTGTACATAGCAAAGCACGCACGCACAACGATTTTCACAAACACCGCCTGCAACAGGCACAACACAGCCGCCTGTTTCAGCAGCTACTTATAGAAATTCAACCAGACGGACAAATATCCAATAATCGTGCACCTAACGTTGCAGGCGCAATCACCGATGTATATGGCAGTCCCAACCATACCAACTTACTTCTCCCCCTTCATTTGCTACTCGGCTACATTGGCGCACATGAATGGCATAAAACAGGTGTCCGCATACCCGCACTCAACGGGCAGAAAATCTATGTTCCCTATGGCGTTTTTTCACCTGTACGTGGTGAATATCTGCAACTAGTAGCAGAAGCTCACCTGCCTGAGCCCTGCCACAGCGCATGGGATATCGGTACCGGCAGTGGAGTACTGGCTGCCATACTGGCACAGCGCGGTATAGCTCATATAACTGCCACCGATAACAACCCACGCGCCATAGCATGCGCACAAGCCAACATTCAACGCCTCGGATTAGCTGGACAGATTCACATCCAACACACCAGCCTATTTCCGGATGGCCGCGCCGACCTCATTATTTGCAACCCGCCATGGCTACCTGCCAAAGCAAGCAGCGATATTGAAACTGCCCTTTACGACCCGGCACACCATATGCTGCAATCCTTTCTCAGTCATGCACTCAACCACTTGAATTCGAATGGACAGGTATGGCTGATCATGTCCGATATTGCCGAACATCTGGGTTTACGATCGTCGGAAGCTTTACCGCAGTGGATACAATCAGCCGGCTTAAAAGTGATACACAAAACCGATATTCAACCAACACATCCAAAAGCTCACCAGCACCATCACCCACTAGCCAATGCACGCAACCGCGAAATTACTTCCCTTTGGCAGCTATCAGCACAATAACTCCGTAACAAAAACGAGAAACAAATTTAACTAAATAGCATAAAGATTAGTGTTTTTAATTTCTCGTTTTTAATCTATTTTTATAAACCGCTTTATTTATACCAATCCCTTAGCAAAAACCCAGTTGCACATTAAATCAGAATAAAACCTATTCCGATAACTCAGCAATAGGGGTAGCTGCTACTTTTTTAGTCAGCAACAAAAAAAGTTACTAATCCATTATTCCAATCGAGATTACTCTGAGTGAAATTGCTATTCTTTTCTGCAAATCAGCTAAATTCATATTATATTACAGCTAATGTCTTAAATCGTTTTGGATGATCCACCTACACTACTATGCATTATTTAATCGTTATCGGTCTGCTGACTGCTTCCAATCTAGTGATGACTACCGCATGGTACTGGCACATTAAGCCAAGCAATAACATTTTTCCACTGTGGCAAATTATTCTAATCAGCTGGGGTATTGCACTGTTTGAATATTGTCTAGCAGTGCCCGCAAATCATCTTGGCGCACAATGGGGTATTAAACCTTTTCAGCTAAAGATTATCCAAGAGGTTGTTACACTAGTAGTATTTACACTGTTTGCAATACTGTATCTAAAAGATGAATTCCGCCTAAATTACCTGATCAGCTTTGCATTCATTCTCGGCGCAGTTTATTTTGCTTTTAAACGCTAATCCAATAAAAAAGGACGCACCAGCGTCCTTTTTTAAATTCGCCTATCAGGCCTTCGGCAAAGTCACACCGGTTTGTCCCATATATTTGCCGGCACGGTCTTTATAAGAAGTAGCGCACTCTTCGTCACTTTCAAAAAACAACACCTGCGCTACACCTTCGTTGGCATAAATTTTAGCTGGCAGCGGCGTGGTGTTGGAAAACTCCAGAGTGACATAGCCTTCCCACTCCGGCTCAAACGGCGTAACGTTGACGATGATGCCACAACGCGCATAAGTGGATTTACCCAGACACACAGTGAGCACATTGCGCGGAATACGGAAGTATTCCACTGTACGAGCCAGGGCAAATGAATTGGGCGGAATAATGCAGAAATCATCCTCAATGGTAACAAAATTGCGCGTATCAAAATTTTTCGGATCAACAATGGTGCTGTTAATGTTGGTAAAAATCTTGAATTCACGGGCACAGCGGATATCGTAGCCATAGCTTGAAGTGCCATAGGATATGATTTTTTCACCGTTTACCTGTTTAATCTGGTTCGGTTCAAATGGTTCAATCATGCCATGCTCTTCGCTCATGCGGCAGATCCACTTGTCTGATTTAATACTCATGACGATACCCTTGATAAATTTAGCGCATTATACCGAAGCCTATGCTGCCGTTGCAGGCCTATTGCGGCAATTTACGCCTGCATATACATTTAATCGGCCATCCAGCCACCAAGATGATGCACCAGCTCAGCCAGCAGATCACCCAAAGCTTCAGCCATCAGAATTTGTGAAGCAAAAGTTATGCTCTGTATATCATCACCCTGACCGGCTGCTTCTTCTTGAATCACGTCCAGAAACTGGATGCGCTTCAGAGTAAAATCCTGTGTGAGCACAAAGCGCACTCTATCCTGCCAGCTTAGCCCCAGCTGAGTAACGACTTTACCGTTTTTCACCAGATTAACCACTTCTTCGGCAGTCAAATCCTGATGGCTGATGCGCACCACCGGTGCAGCATCACCCAGACCTTTCAGTTCACAATCACTGTCGAGCTCAAAATGGCCGGCTGCAGCACCATTTAGCAGCCACTCTGTCATCAGACTGCCCGGAGATTGCTGGGTTCGCGGTAGCCTAGCTTCCAAACCGCCCAATGCATCACGCAATTTGGTAAGCAGCATTTCTGCGCGATTGGTGTTGGCCTGATTAATCAGCAGCAGACCACGCTGCGTATCAATTAACGCTTCTGTTTTGCTGCTTTTGGTAAAGGCACGCGGCAGTAAATCATCTGTGATGGTTTCTTTTAGTTCCATCTTTTCCTTGCGGCCAACATTACGCCCTTCTGCTTCCCGGATTTCGCTAATTTTTTCTTCCAAAATATCGCGTACCACTGCAGCCGGTAATACTTTTTCTTCTTTTTTTAATGCTATACGCAAAGTGTTTTGTGCCGGAAACACCATTTCCGGGCTAAATGATACTGGGCTGGCAAATCCGATGCTATCCCAGTCCAGCCCCATACATGGCTTGAATTCAGCTTGAGCGAGTTTGTCGGCCAAAGTTTCCAGAGCCGGTAAATTCTCTTTATTAAGCGGATAAATAGTTAATTGCTTAAACCACATGCGTTATGTCTTTCACATTCAACTGAGAAAGAGGAGATTATACGGCAGCTTGCACCACAGCGTCCTGAAGCTGGACGCTGATAAGGTAATTAATTTTTAAGGTGTGAACCAGAGCAAAGCGATGCAAATATCGGTCAATAATGTTCGAATATTATTCTGTAGCGCTTCACTTATTAATTTACATTTTTCATGTTTAATTAAAGTTTTGTGTAGATGCAACACTTACGCCCTAAACCCCTTAAATAACTAGATTTAAGACATTAACGACGAAACAATCATCCACCACTATTTCCTTTCACTCATTACATTCATTCAGCAAGCAAAAACCGTCCTGAAACAACTTGCACAAGCCCAGAAGGATGAAGCGTGTGTACTTTCCGAACAAGTACCGGAAAAAAAACTGGAAAATATGATGTATACCTGCCGGATAATCTCTTATCAATGGGCTATGCCAATCAGGCCGTTGATACCACTGCAACGCACCAATGGCTACAGCAACTTATCCCCACCCAGCCCGAAACCGACCAAACCTAAACATTTATTACTATCTCAACCGAATCATTTACTCTTTCGACCGGCACTCTGCAAATAAATCAAGCTGTGCCTGATATTCATTGGTGTGGACATCCATCAACCCTAGTACCGAGTGAAAAATATTATCGTGTGAGTAGGCCTGCTGCTGAGCATGCCGGCGCAGACAGTCCATATTCAAATGGCTGGCGCGGGCAAAATCCTGATTAGCCCAAAACACCATCGGCACATGGGTCTGTTCTGCCGGCGCGATTGCGTATGGTGTGGCATGAAGATACATTCCATTTTCGCCCAAAGATTCACCGTGGTCAGAAAAATACCACATGGCACTGGCCAGTCCCTTTTCCTGCTGCAACAGCTTAATCAATTCAGCCAGCACATGATCCGTATACAGCACAGTATTATCATAAGTATTGCGTAATTCCTCATTACTGCACTGCTGAATCTGATTGGTATCGCAGGTAGGCGTAAACCGCCGAAACGTATCTGGATAACGCTGATAATAAGCTGGTCCGTGGCTACCCATGGTATGCAGTACGAGCACGGCATCATCCGTTAAATCAGCAATCGCAGCCCGTAAATTAAGTAACAGGCTCTCATCCAAACACCCATCACTGTTGCATTCCAAATTCGGTGCCCAATCTCGTACATCTACATGGCGGACGCGCTCGCATACCCCTTTACAACCGCCATCATTATCACGCCACAGCACATCCACACCCGCACGCTGCAAAACATCCAATAAACCTTCCTGATGTTTAGCCAAATTGGCTTTATAGTGCTGACGTGGCATATTGGAAAACAGGCATGGTAAAGATATCGCCGTTGCCGTACCACAAGAAGTGACTTGCGGAAAATTAATTACTTGCTCTCCCATCGCCGCCAGCTCCGGCGTAGTCTGGCGCTGATAACCATTCAGGCCCCAGCTTTGTGCACGCGTGGTTTCTCCCATCACCACCACAAGCAACCGCTTCGGCCCCTGTTGTTGATGACGGACATCCAGCCCAATTTTCTGTAACGGCTGGTGCGCATCATAAGCGTTATAAGCGGTTTTCAGTGCCGCACCCACAATATTTGTTGGCACAATCAGATGATTCACAGCCTTATTATTACGAAAAAAAGAAATATAGCTACCATATGCCAGAAAAATAATCGCTGCCACCATAGCCAGAGAACCACCCATCATCAACAAACGCCCACCTAGCTCACGATACCAAGGACGAGCATAGCCAATCTTTATCCCCCAGCAATACCACTGTGCCGGTAACAAACCCGTTATCCCCAGCCACATCCAAAATTGTGGCGTCAACCAAGCTCCAGCCTCCCCAACATTAGTCTGAATAATATTTTGCAGCATATTCGCATCAAAATAAATATTCTGCATCATTACTGCATAGCTTACCGCCGAACCTAGTAACAGCAACAAAGGTACCATCACCCGATGCAAATAAGGCCAAAACAGCAATTGCATACAGAAATTCATCGCCGCCAGCAGAAAAAAGGGTATAGTTAACCATAATATGATGTTGTGATTAAAACTAACATGCTGCACCAGATATTTCCAGAAGCCGAAATTCAAAACTACAGAAATATAAACACTCAGCAATAACACCGTTCGATTACTGCTCAAAACCCATTTAGACTGCATTTGCTAGCCCCTGTTAACCAAACAGTGGCAAGTGTAAAAAAACAGCCTTAAGTGAAGCTTAAGGTAAACCGTACCCACACCCCATAGCGATGTGATACGGTATAGAACAAAAAGCATTAACCTGTACATATCAGGAGCCACAAATGAATCAATCCTGGCATGAAGAAAAACATTTTTCCAACCGTAATAACTGGCTGCGAGCCAGCGTACTCGGTGCCAATGATGGCCTTATTTCTACAGCCAGCCTGTTGATGGGTCTGGCCGCTGCTGAACCAAACCACCAAACCCTGCTCATTACCGGTATTGCTGCCCTTGTATCCGGTGCTGTCTCCATGGCCGCCGGGGAATATGTTTCCGTATCCAGCCAGCGCGATACTGAAGCTGCCGATTTACGCAAAGAGCTCGACTCCCTCACTCGCTATCCTGAAATGGAGCTGGCAGAACTTACTGATATATACAGGCAGCGCGGCTTAAATCAGACACTGGCACAGCAAGTAGCAGAAGCATTAACCAAACACAACGCCCTCGAAGCCCACGCCCGCGAAGAAATCGGCATCACCGAAGTTAGTAAAGCCAACCCTTTGCAAGCAGCGATGGCTTCTGCCTTTTCTTTTGCTTGCGGCGCCCTACTCCCCGTATTACTATCACTACTAAGCTCAACCGTTTGGCTAATGAGCACACTGGCTGTCACCACCGTAATCGGTCTCGGCATCCTCGGTTGCATCTCAGCCCATCTAGGTGGGGCACCCAAACGACCGGCAGTCATCCGCATCATCATCCTCGGTGCTCTGGCACTCGCTTTTACCAGCATGATCGGTCGAATAATCGGCATAACAATATAAAAAGCATGCGCATACTGATACTCGAAGACGACAGCGATATTGCAGATGGACTACATGCAGGCTTACACCAGCATGGCATGGCCTGTGACATCTTTGCTTCCGGACGTCTGGGTGAACAAGCGCTGAGCGCTGCTCCATACGACGCCGTTATACTAGATTTAAGTCTAGCCGAAACAGACGGTATGGACGTACTCAGACACTGGCGCAAACAGGAAATCAATACTCCCGTACTCATTCTTACTGCACGGGATGCCTTGCCAGACCGGCTAGCTGGCCTCAATGCCGGAGCAGATGATTACCTATGCAAACCCTTTGCCTTAGATGAGGTCATTGCCCGCCTTCACGCCTTGATAAGGCGCAGTCAGGGCATCAGCCAGACCCAAATCAGCTTTGGCCAGCTTATCCTTAGTCTCAACAGCTGTAGCGCCAGCTTATATGGCCAGCCACTAAATCTCACACAGCGCGAATGGTTGCTGCTGCAACTACTCGTTACTCACCCCCAGCGCGTATTTACGCGGGCTCAGATCGAAGACAAACTTTATAGCTGGGAGCAAGAAGTTGAGAGCAACGCCGTAGAAGTCCACGTACATCATTTACGCAAAAAAATCGGTGCCAGCATCATCCGCACCCGCCGCGGTCTTGGATATCAGCTCGGAGAGGCACCATGAAGCCCACCACCGCCATCAGCCGGCGATTACTTATCTATCTTGGTGCCACCCTGCCCATTTTGTGGCTAGTCACTGCCTTTATTAGCGCAGCAGCCGTCATGCATGAAATAGACGAAGCCGGCGATACTCAAATGAGCCAGCTCGCACAGCGGCTGATGCATACTCCCATCAACCTTGATACCAGTCATTACCCAACCCTGCCGGAAATACCACAAAAACAACGTGGACTCATCGACAGCAAAGAATCCGGCTATGCCATCTGGTACAAAGGACAGCTTATCAACGCAGACCAGACCGGTCACAGCATCCCATACCGCAACAACTACCAAGGCTTCATCAATCAGGGGGAATGGTGGCAAAGCCACGCATGGCGCCTCTTTTACCTGAATAACCCTCAGCAGCAACTTCAAGTAGCCGTATCCTTCAGCATGCATGAACGCCTGCAAACCGTATTACGCGCCGTATGGTCACAATTGGCCGTATCTATCCTTGCCATCCCTCTGCTGCTATGGCTCATAGTATGGGGCGTCCGTCGAGGCACCAGACCCCTGCAAAAATTAACCCAGACCCTATACCAGCGAGATCCGCATAGTGTCACGCCCATTACCAGCGCCGTACCCAGCGAAATACAACCCATGATTAACGCGCTGAACGACTTACTCCAGCGTATTGAACAAACCCGAGCCCGTGAGCTGCGTTTTACTGCCGATGCCGCACACGAACTGCGCAGCCCGCTGGCCGCTCTCAAAGTACAAACAGAAGTATTGGCCTTAACCCCACTTAGCGATACTCAACAGCAGCGCGTACGCACCATCGAACACAGCATCGACCGCACCACCCATCTGGTCGACCAGCTCCTCACTCTTTCCCGCCTCGACCCACTCACCGCCCCACCTTATACTACCGCAGTAAACTGGACAGAAATCACCAACGAAGCCATTGAAAGCGTCAGCCTTCAAGCACGTGAACGCCACTGTCGCATCCGGCGCCAGTATCAGGCCGAAACAGCAGACATACTCCCTCTGACCGGCGACCCGACCCTGCTGACCATACTTATCCGCAACCTACTGGATAACGCCATCCGCTACAGCCCCGAACACAGCACCATCAACCTCACTCTAGCAGCCGACAGTATCACCATCACCAACCCCTGCAACGCCATCGCCCCCGAAAACATGCAACGCCTGCGCGAACGGTTTTTCCGGCCGGCCGGACACGAAAGCAGTGGCAGCGGACTGGGATTATCGATTGTAGATGGGGTAGCGCAATTGCATGGGCTAAAAATTCAACTGGATACTAAAAAACCAACCTATAATGAACTAATCTTTTTTCAAGCAAGGATAAATTTCCCAATTTAAGAAAGTATTTCTATGAAAATATTATTAATAAGAAATCATCCATCCATATATCAATTTCATAATTTTTAATAAGCTTATTAATTTAATTCATTTTAAATTGGCAACAACAACTTTATTAAAATAACTTTTTTAAAATTATTTGAATTTTAATACAATTATATATATTAAAAACAATGTTCATAAATATAAATTAAATATTAATATTTATAATTTATCAATATTAATAAATATGATAGATTATTGGTTTCAATGCTATGTAAAGTCACACCATTTTCTTTTTCCACAACCACAAGGACAAGGTTGATAAGGACCAATAACTTATTCATATTTTAAAATTTCAGGACTTCAATGAAAAATTTAATTTGAAATTCCATTCATTTGTTCTGAATCTCTACCAGATAATTTAAGTAACCCAAATTTATTTTTAGAATTTTCATTGTTTAGAATTTCAAATTTTTTTATTAAGTAATTTTCTATAATTTTGCACACAAGACAAATTTTTTAAAGGTTTTCTAATATTATTAATTTGATATCCTTCATATTTTATATTTATATTTGGTAAAAATAATTTTTTTTGAAGCATATTTTCTTGGTGTAACATCTATCTCGACTATTAACTTTTATATATTCAGAAACATTATCTATACACTCATGTACAAGAGCATCATCGGCAGGAAAAACATTGACTAATAAAGGCTTTTGATTATTTATTTCATTACAAAATCTAACAAAATTTTATTTAACACAGGTTTAATAGGAAAGTATATTTTGGTCATATTTTTATATATAATAAACCTAATTTTTATGCTTATATATTTAATGATAAAGGTTTATCTAATATAAAATAATAATTTTTTAAATCAGCTATAATTTGATATATTCAGAAAAATGAAATAAAACACTTATTGCTTAGAGTAACGCGTTTGGCCAGCATATACACTATTTCATGCAGAACAAGTGCTTCTTCACAGCAACAATTGAGCAGATATTTAACCACCTTGAAGTTGATTTAGGCATTTTTCTGTTCAGCGCTTAATTAATTGTTGAAATAATAGACATAGCCGCGGCATTTTGCAACAAAGAAGCAGCGCCATCATGAAAATCAGAGTTAATGAAATTTATATTCCCGCCTTAGACTATCCAAAACATAAAGCTTTGCAGATAAACAAATCCTACAGTTCTTGCTTTACCCGATAGGTCGGCTGATTTTCATCGATTTCAATTTTCTTTAGCTTGTCACAACTGGGCGTACCGGCAAAATCTTTAAAAGGCGACTCCTGCTCATTTTTGCAATTTTCTTTAAGCCTTATTTTATCAAACTGCGAAGGTTTATAAGCAAAAACATTGCTTAAAGAGCAAGATAACAATATAGCCAGAACAATAGAGGCAAAACCGTTTTTCATTACCTTTAATCCTTTGTCACCAGATAATATTTAACCTGTTAATTGAATTTGTGTTTTGCTGTGATTCAAATAACAGACAAAATCATCACTTTTACTTATTAATTTGTTTAAGTCCTTTATATAACGGTATAAATGAAACCTGAATCCATTACCATAATACAATATTACCATCAATAATTAAGTAATTTCCATTACTAACAGATAAATTGAAAATAAATTAATTTTCTTGTTTCAAAGTAAAATTTTTATTTTGCCCTTTTGAATTATTTAATTTATAAAAATAATTTAATACCGGTAAATTAAGTCTGTTTTGATTAGATTTAGAAATAAAGAATATTTTTATTCAAATTAATTTTGACATTGCTTATAAAATACTATTTTTATTTATATCCAATTTTGAATAAAACCGGAGATGAATTTAAAGTAAATTGAATAAAGTTCAGTACATTTCAATTTGATAAATATACTGGTATGTTGATATTTTAGCAAAAATCCACTCACTCACACAATTTGACACATCTATGTCCACTTAGGGATAATTCGCACGCTTATTATGCACGCGCCTATCGTCTAGTGGCCGAGGACACCGCCCTTTCACGGCGGCAACCGGGGTTCGAATCCCTGTAGGCGTGCCAAATTGCGAAGCTAAATTAATTGCTCAGAGTGTAAATCTGATTATTCAATTTTTATAAGTATTGGTCAAAATTTTATCAGTCCAATTCTATTTATTTTTAATTACTGCATTCCTTAACTATTTTCTTTATGTTGTTGACTAGGATTATATCTTGGTCAGAGGCAGTCTAATTAAGCTACTGTAACAAAAAAACAGCGTTTTAACACGCTGTTTTTTTTTATTAATTCTCTGATTTCTATTTTCTAATAATGCGTCTTATCAAGAAAATGATAGCGCAAGCAAAGAATACCAGTCCCAAGAGCTCACTCATTTTATCCCAGTTATGCAAATTCAGAGCCAGCGGCGCTTCTCCTTCACCTAACGCAATGGAAACCACAATTACCATGGCCATGACCACGCCAACAATACTTTCACCAACAATCAAGCCAGCTGCCAGTAAAGTTCCACGGCGGTCAGTGGCTTTTAGCTCACGCTGCTGTGTTTTAGGGTCGCTGTATCGATTTCTAATGTGACGCATACAGAAGTATGAAAGTACGGTGCCAATAAAAATGGGCATATTTACAGAAGCAGGCAGGTAAATGCCCATACCTACTGCCAATGGCGGCACACTCCAGCCCGGGCGCAGTTTTTTGACTACTAAATCCAGAAGGATAAGAAATATACCTAGGAAGACACCTATTTTAATATAGGTCCATTCCAGATTATGGGAGAAAATACCTTTGGCTATAGTAGTCATCAGCGTAGCCTGCGGCGCAGACAATGCCTGTGCTGCATCCATATTTGCTCTTGGCAACGCGCCAGTAAAGCCATAAGCGTTATATAGCAATTCCAGTACTGGCGAAATAACAATGGCACCAACAATACAGCCGATAATCAGGGCAACCTGTTGACGCCATGGAGTGGCGTGCACGAGATGGCCGGTTTTTAAATCCTGCAAATTGTCATTTGAAATAGTAGAAATAGCCATGACTACAGATGCTGTAAACAACGCCAGTGCGGTCATAAACTGGTTGCCACCTGCCATAGCAAAGATGCCACTTGACTGGCCAATTACCATGAATACTAAAGATATAATAACAATTGAAACGATTCCGATACTGGATATTGGGCTTGAAGAAGAACCAATCAGGCCGGCCATGTAGCCACTGGCCGCAGCCACAAGAAAACCAATAATAAATGCCATAATTGTGGCACAAGCTACCAGCGCACAGGCAAGTCCAACGGATATATGCACAGAGGAAATAAAACTATAAAAGGTGGCTGCCAGAATAATCAATGTAGCAAGCACAATAAGTAGCATGGTTTTAGGAGATAAATCCTGATTCACCCGTTCCTGTGTCTGTGCGCTATCTGAGCTGGAACTAAAAGCCTGAAAAGATAGCTTCATGCCCTCAAGCATTGGTTTGAACAGGGTGATTAAAGTCCAGATTGCTGCCACGGCTATTGCCCCAGCGCCAATATAACGAACTTTGGTAACCCACAAATTGATGGCAAAATCAATCATGCTTGCATGTTCAGGCATGGGTGTGGTGCTGGTAAAATACGGTACGGCTATGCCCCATGAGAAAAACATACCCAATAAGACGGCTATACCACCCGTAATTCCTACCAGCCAGCCGGCACCCAGTAGAGCAAGTGAGAATCCCATGGGTACCTGAAAAACTGCGCCCCCTACTTTAAACCAAGCGCTAGCGCTTTCGCTAATTATGCGCAATCCACTGACCAAAAAGCTGAATATACCTGAGAGTATACCGCCGGTAACAATTTGTTTTACTCCACTTTGTGGTTCCTGAGCATCAGCATCGTTCTGCGGCTGATTGTGATCTCCGGCTTTGAGTATTTCGGCAGCAGCCAAGCCTTCTGGATAAGGTAAATCACTTTTAACAACCAGTACATGGCGCAGGGGTACGGTAAAAATAACACCCAAAATACCACCAGCCACACATATTAAAGTGGTCTGCCAGAAGGGAAAGCCTTGCCAGTAGCCAATCATCAGCAGGCCGGGTAAGACGAAAATTATTGAAGACAATGTTCCGGCGGCTGAAGCCTGTGTTTGTACCATGTTGTTTTCAAGAATATTTGAACCTTGAAAGCATTTGAGTACAGCCATGGATATCACGGCTGCTGGTATGGATGATGCAAATGTCAGGCCGACTTTTAGCCCCAGATATACATTAGATGCTGTAAAGATAACAGTGATGAGTGCACCTAAGATCATGCCGCGAATGGTTAATTCCCGGTATTGATCGACCGCCGATGAGGTGGTTGAGGGGTGTTGCATGTAATAACTCCATAAAGATGCGGACTGGAATAATAGCAATAATTCTGAAATTTCTGGATATTAATTTATTCTTTTACCGCCGCTATTTTGGACAAAAAGCTGCATTGTACAAACTGGTCTGTGTTTTTTCATTAGATTTTAAGAATCTAATGTAAATAATATTTATTTTATTTTTTATTAGGTTAATTGGGTTTAAATCAGCTGGTGATATTTCATTATTTATTGAAATCGTTTCTTTTCCAGCCGTTTGTTGTCAAGCCTGATACTGATGTCTATACTGGGCATTTTTATCAAGCTGTGTATTTGTCATGAGTTTCGTTCTGGTTTTACAGCATGCTGATTTGCTTTCCTGTGATTTGTCTGCATTAGATGCAATTATGCCTATTTCACCTGAGTACAGTTTCAATAAATCAGTATTACGCTTACCGGTGCGGAAAGAATTCAAGCTTGAAGAGACATTACAAGCTAAGCTACTGGCGCAGCATATAGATTTTGCTATTCTACCGGATGAGCGTTTTGCTGACTTGGGTCTGATTGTCAGCGATATGGATTCAACCCTGATCACGATTGAATGTGTGGATGAAATTGCGGCCGGCGTGGGTCTACAGGCAGAAGTAACAGCCATTACTGAACGCTCAATGCGGGGAGAAATTGACTTTGAGCAATCATTACGTGCTCGGGTAGCATTGTTAAAAGGGTTACCTGTTACTGAACTTAACCGAGTATATGACGAAGTTTTGAAATTATCACCGGGAGCCGAATGGCTGCTACAGCAATGTCGAGAATATGGGGTAAAGTTTATGCTGGTTTCAGGTGGCTTTACTTACTTTACTGATCGTCTCAAACAGCAATACGGGCTTGATTACACATATGCCAACCAATTAGTAGTGCAAAACGATAAGTTAACTGGCGAGCTAACCGGCCGTATTATCGATGCACAGGCTAAAGCAGATTTACTGGCAGAATATTCAGCAATGCTAGGATTGGCTAAGTCTCAGATTGTGGCTATGGGTGACGGTGCCAATGATATTCCGATGTTACAGGCTGCTGGTTTTGGTGTAGCTTATCATGCCAAACCCAAAACTCAGACTGCCACGACCATTAGTGTCCGTTTTGGTGGTTTGGATGCGGTGCGCAAATGGTTCCGCTGATGTTTAGTTTTGTCTTACAGACTTATATTAAAAACTCATTGCAATTAATTTAGAATTAAGAATAATCACATAGTTACATAGATATTTTTAGGAATACACTTATGTACCCGATAGCTGAGCCATATCAGTCTGGCCTGTTGCAAGTTTCTGCAATTCATCAGATTTACTGGGAAGCAAGCGGTAATCCGGCCGGTAAGCCGGTAATTTTTTTGCATGGCGGACCGGGTGCAGGAGCTTCACCAGCTTGCCGAGGTTTTTTTAATCCAGAAAAATACCGCATCATTATTATAGACCAGCGTGGCTGCGGCCGCTCCCTACCTTATGCTTGTATTGATGACAATACCACTTGGGATCTGGTAGAAGATATAGAAAAAGTACGCCGAATGCTACAGATAGAGAGATGGCAAGTCTTTGGCGGTTCTTGGGGCAGTTCGTTGGCATTAGCCTATGCTAAAACTTATCCGCATCGAGTGACCGAGCTAGTACTTCGAGGAATATTTTTATGCCGTCCACATGAAATGGATTGGATCAATCAACAGGGTGCCAATCGTTTTTTTCCTGAAGCATGGAAAAATTACCTTGCTCCGATTGCTGTGGATAAACAACACAATCTGATTGATGCCTATCATGAGTTGCTTTGCCATCCCTATACCGACGAAGTCTCCCAGCTTAATGCAGCTCGAGCATGGGCACAGTGGGAAAGCAATATTGTTCATTTGGAACCAGACCAAGCCGGTGTGGATGAATATGACGATTCTTATAAAGCATTAGCAATCGCTCGCATTGAAAATCATTATTTTGTTCATCGCTGCTGGCTGGCGAGTGAATTTGCTTTACTAGAAAATATTCAAGTGTTGGCTGATATTCCGATGGTGATTGTTCAGGGGCGCTATGATATGTGCACACCATTTGAAAGTGCTTGGGATTTAAAACAGGCTTTGCCTCATGCCAAGCTGGTGGTCACCATAGCGGGACATTCTGGATTTGAACCAGCCAATCAAGCGGCATTGGTGGCTGCTACAGACGCTTTTGCTAATCTATAGTTAACCTATACTAGATTAAGCTTTAATTAAACAGGCCTGAATCGAATCAGGCCTTTTACGTTGATCAAAATTACCTTTATCTTTCTTAGCAAAATTTCTGAATCAGACTGTATAAACTGCCACTGTGTTGTTCAGCTTTTGCTGCTATGGCATTTTTTGCTATACCCGATACTGGAGAAATACCATATAAGGCAGTATACCCAAGGTAATTCATTTGCGTATATTCCGCAGATTGTTTAACTGATTGTAAAAAATCATCGATGAGAAAATGATTTTCTTTTTGAAAATTAATCTCTGGTTGGCCAACTGTCATAGAGACGAGTAATTTTTTATCTTTCAATTTGTTTCCTAGTGAACCATAGGCAAATTGATAAGTGAACACTTGATCAAACCAAATTTTTAATATAGCGGGCATATTAAACCAATACATTGGGTATTGAAGAATAATAAGCTCATGACGAAGCAAAGCTTGTTGCTCGGCATCAACATCAATCTGATAATCAGGATATAAATTGTAAATATTTCTAATCTCTATATCCGGTAGTCTAACAGCTAAGGATTCGGATATTGTTTTGTTTGCAATGGAGTTTTTAAAATCTGGGTGCGCCAGTATCATTAGGGTCATGATTTTTCCTCAATAAACTATAAAAATTTTATGTACTCAAATAATTTTAGTAGAATTTAAAAAAAATACTATAACTATCAAATATGAGAGTTAGGAAAAAAATCATGCATACAGATGATTCCTGTGCAATTACCCATCGTGGTAAACGCTATCATTGCAATATTAGTTTAGCTATGAATCTAATTGGCGGTAAATGGAAAGGTGTGATTCTTTATTATTTGCGTAGTCAACCAAAAAGATTCAGTGAACTCAGAAAAAATATGCCAGATATTACTGAAATGACGCTAAGCCTTCAGCTTAAACAGCTAGAGAAGGATGAGTTAATTACTCGAACGGTGAAAGGTGATAAACCTCCCGTACAAGTGAGCTATGCACTTACCAACAAAGGTCATTTACTTAGCCCGATTTTAATGTCTCTATGTAACTGGGCCGAAGTGATTAATGATGAAAATCAAAAAATGCTTTAGGTTTAAGCAGATAAATAATTTTCAATTATGATTTCTGGCCGGTTTATACGATCTGAATGGGTTGGTTTCAATTTGATTCTTTTATTTTGGCTGGTTTCAGCTCTAGCATAATTACTTGATTTAGGCATGAATAAAGTTGACTAAAATTGTCGGGTATTAGATAATTCAACCATTGTCAGTCTATTTCGGGTTTTGTCATGCGTTTAACCACCAAGGGGCGTTTTGCTGTTATTGCCATGCTGGATTTAGCCATGCATGCGCAATCTGGTGCGGTAAACCTGACTGCGATTAGTGAGCGCCAGCGTATTTCCTTATCTTATCTGGAACAGCTTTTTGGCAAATTACGCCGTGCAGGGCTAGTAGAAAGTATCCGAGGCCCGGGTGGCGGCTATGTTTTAAGCCATGCAGCCGACCATATCAATATTGCCGATATCATTGCGGCTGCAGAAGACACGATGGATGCAACATTGTGCGGCGGCCATGCAGACTGTCAGGATGGTACGCCTTGCCTGACTCACGATTTATGGGTCAACCTAAATAAAACCATAGACGATTATCTGCGCGGAATTACTTTGCAATGTATCCTGAATCAACAATCTTACCGAAATATCAGTAATGAACAAAAAAGCAGCCTTGAGCAGCCGATTACCTTGATTAATCTGCACTAAAACTAGCGCTGTGATAGATATTTAAAGAGAACACGACAATGACCGTAAAACTTCCTATTTATCTGGATTATTCAGCCACCACGCCAGTAGACCCGCGTGTAGCAGAGAAAATGATTCCCTATCTGACTGAATTCTTCGGCAACCCCGCTTCAAACAGCCACAGTTTCGGCTGGCAGGCAGAAGAAGCAGTAGAAAATGCCCGGAATGAAATTGCTGCATTAATTGGTGCTGATTCTAAAGAAATTATTTTTACGTCCGGTGCCACTGAATCGGATAATCTGGCACTGAAAGGAGCCGCTCAGTTCAACGCCAGTAAAGGCAAACATCTGATTACGGTCAGAACTGAACACAAAGCTGTACTGGATACGATGCGTGAGCTGGAACGTGAAGGTTTTGAGGTCACTTATCTCGGCGTAAAAGAAAACGGTCTAATTGATTTGGATGAACTGAAAGCAGCAATCCGCCCAGATACAACTGTTGTAAGTGTAATGTGGGTGAATAATGAAATCGGCGTGATTCAGGATATTGCCGCTATCGGAGCAATCTGCAACGAAAAAGGCGTAATTTTTCATGTTGACGCCGCGCAGGCTACCGGCAAAGTACATATTGATGTAAAAGCCAATCAAATTGGCTTGCTCAGTATGTCGGCTCACAAAACCTATGGTCCTAAAGGGATTGGTGCTTTATATGTACGGCGCAAACCGCGTGTACGTCTGAATGCACAGATGCATGGTGGTGGTCATGAGCGTGGTTTCCGCTCTGGCACGCTGGCTACTCATCAGATTGTTGGTATGGGTGAAGCATTCCGTCTGGCACGTTTGGAAATGGATAAAGATAATGCGCATGCTAAAGCTCTGCGTGACCGTTTTCTTAATGCCATCAAAGATGTTGAGGAAGTGTATATTAATGGCGACCTTGAACATCGTGTTTACCAGAATCTGAATATCAGCTTTAATTTTGTGGAAGGTGAAAGCCTGATTATGGCGGTGAAGGATATTGCGGTATCCAGCGGTTCTGCTTGTACTTCAGCAAGTCTGGAACCGAGCTACGTGCTGCGCGCTCTTGGCCGTAATGATGAATTGGCGCATAGTTCGCTGCGTATTACTTTTGGGCGCTTTACTACTGAAGAAGAAGTGGATTACGCTGCCGAACTGATAAAATCCAAAATCGGTAAATTACGCGAGTTGTCACCGTTGTGGGAAATGCATCAAGAAGGTATTGATTTAAGTAGTGTGGAGTGGGCAGCTCATTAATCTGCGTGCAATAGTAACCTTCGGTTTCTGCTTTAGTAATCCCGTACAAGGCAACATTCCCTCTAAACCGAGGGCTATTTGATGTGCAGAATAGGATTTTGCCTCTCAGCATAATAATTGTTAAAGGAACATATCATGGCCTACAGCGATAAAGTCATTGATCATTATGAAAATCCACGCAATGTTGGTTCGTTTGAAAAGGGTGACCAAAGCGTGGGCACTGGCATGGTGGGTGCACCGGCCTGTGGCGATGTAATGAAGTTGCAAATCAAGGTAAGCGATAACGGTATCATCGAAGACGCTAAATTTAAAACTTATGGTTGTGGCTCGGCTATCGCCTCTTCCAGCCTAATTACAGAATGGGTAAAGGGCAAAAGTTTGGATGAGGCGCTGGCCATTAAAAACAGTGCCATCGCAGAAGAACTGGCATTGCCGCCAGTGAAAATCCACTGCTCAATTTTGGCCGAAGATGCCATCAAGGCTGCTGTAGCAGATTATCGAAAAAAACATAACGAGTGATATGACAATGTTAAGCAGTACCGCAAACAATGATGAATCCACTACGGAAAAAAATGATAATCAGCAGGTTAATGCAGTACGCCTAAACAATATCAGAATGTGTTCCAATCAATTTTGTCTTGAATGTAACGAACCCATTTCACCCGAACGCCAGTTTCAATATCCTGGCACGCGTTTTTGTAGTAATTGTGAGGAAAAAATCGCCGTTAAACGCTCTTTTCTCTCTTCCTATAAACGCCGTTTTAACCGTAACCGTAATCAAACCTGAATGACTAACGCTTATTCAGGTCTCAGTTCTGACAGGAGAGAATATGATTTCTCTGACTGAAAAAGCCGCCCAGCACATCAGTAATTATTTGACCAAACGTGGTAAAGGCGAAGGTATTCGCCTAGGAGTCAAGAATAGCGGTTGTTCAGGCATGGCCTATACACTGGAATTTGTCGACCAAATCCAGCCAGAAGATTTAATTTTTGAGCAACATGGTGTCAAAGTTTTTGTTGACCCCAAAAGCCATGTCTATCTAGATGGTACCGAACTAGATTTTGTTAAAGAAGGTTTGCAGGAAGGATTTAAGTTTGCCAATCCCAATGCAAAAGATGAGTGTGGTTGTGGCGAAAGTTTTCACGTATAAGCACGAAATATTGCTACCAATAGCGATACACCTACTACCTTGTATCGCATCACAACGAGACATTGACTGCAGAAAAAGCAGATTAACAATCACAAAATTTGTTTTATTACCCTGATGTGACTTCTGCTTCTATCCTGTTATCACCACAAGGTGAAATACATGAACCAATACTTTGCTTTGTTTCAGCTACCCGAACAATTTAACATTGATATTAAAAAGCTCGAACAGAATTATCATTTACTGGCTGCACAGTGTCATCCTGACAAATTTGCAGCCAGCAACAGCTTTGAGCAGAAGCAAGCTATGATGATGGCAGCCACGGTAAATGAAGCTTATCGTATTCTATGCAATCCCTTAGACCGTGCGGCCTATCTGTTACAACAGAAAGGCATAGATGCAGATGCACCGGAACACACTCATTTTCCAGCCGAATTTCTGATACAGCAAATGCAGTGGCGCGAAATATTGGAAGATGCACGTGCTGAGGCGGATACAGCTACTCTACATGAATTGGCGACAACCATTCAGCAGGAACAAAACCATTTATATCAAAAGCTTGATGCAGCTTTTGCGCAGAATCAGGCTGATAAGGCAGCTGAACTGGTGCGTCAGGGGCGTTTTTTATACAAATTAAATGCCGAAATAAAGGCAGCATTGCTCTGACACCGTTAACTTCAGCGTCAGAAATATGATTTAAAATAAGTTTAAATCATAAAAGTAACATCTAAAATCAGGACTTAGTTCAAATTATGGCTTTATTGCAAATTGCCGAACCCGGCCTTTCTGCCGCCCCGCATGAACACCGACGTGCCGTGGGAATCGATTTAGGCACCACCAACAGTCTAGTGGCCACTGTACGCAGCGGTCATGCAGAATGTTTAGCCGACGAACAAGGGCGAATTACCCTGCCTTCAGTAGTCCGTTATCAGCAGAATTGTGCTCCAGAAGTAGGTACAGATGCATTAAAAGCCCAGCGCATTGATCCTTCCAATACCATTAGTTCGGCCAAACGCCTTATTGGCCGGAGTCTGGACGACATTAAAAATCAGCCTGAAACCCATTATCTGCCCTATCGTTTCACCGATGAAGACCGCATTATCAGTATTCAGACCCGCGCCGGTAATAAAACACCGATAGAAGTTTCTGCGGACATTTTACGCGTGCTGAAAACACGGGCAGAAAATAGTTTGGGTGGCGAACTGGCTGGCGCTGTAATTACCGTACCAGCATATTTCGATGATGCCCAGCGGCAGGCCACCAAGGACGCAGCGCACCTAGCCGGCTTGCACGTTTTACGTTTACTTAATGAACCTACTGCCGCTGCCATTGCCTATGGGCTGGATAATGCCGCCGAAGGAACGTTTATTGTTTACGACCTTGGCGGAGGTACATTTGATGTTTCCGTTCTAACATTAAGCCGTGGCTTATTTGAAGTAAAAGCCACCAATGGCAACAGTGCTTTAGGTGGGGATGACTTTGACCAGCGCCTTTTTTGTTGGTTATTAGAACAAAACAAATTGTCTCAGCTTAATGCACAGGACAGCGCCCTACTGCAATCACTTTCGCGCGCAGCTAAAGAATCTTTAACCACTGAACAATCCACCACCATAGCTGCTACGCTTTCCAATGGTCAACAAATAGTCACTGACATTAGCCGAGATACGTTCCATCAGCTTACACAACCACTGGTAGCCAAAACACTGGAGCCGGTTAAACAGGCCATGCGTGATGCGAATATCAGCAAAAACGATATAAAAGGCGTTATTATGGTTGGCGGTGCCACTCGAATGCTGCATGTACAGCATGCTGTAGCTACCTTTTTTGGCCAAACGCCACTGAATAATCTCAATCCCGATGAAGTAGTTGCGCTTGGTGCAGCCATGCAGGCCAATGTACTGGCCGGAAATAAAAACGATGATGAATGGCTGCTTCTGGACGTTACTCCCCTCTCATTGGGGCTGGAAACATATGGCGGTTTGGTTGAAAAAATCATTCCGCGCAACAGCACCTTGCCTACCGCTCGCGCCCAAGATTTCACTACATTTAAAGACGGCCAGACCGCAATGATGATTCATGTAGTACAGGGAGAACGTGAATTGGTTTCGGATTGCCGCAGTCTCGCCCAATTTACTCTGCGCGGTATCCCGCCAATGGCTGCCGGTGCTGCACGCATTCGGGTGACCTTTCAGGTAGATGCCGATGGCCTGTTATCTGTTTCCGCAAGAGAACAAACTACCGGCGTACAGGCTCATATTGAAGTTAAGCCCTCATACGGATTGGATGACACCGTTATTACTCAGATGCTAAAAGACAGCTTTACCCATGCACAGACTGATGCGCAGCAACGCGCCCGTGCGGAAGCAATAGTAGAAGCTGAAAGCATTATTGGCGCAGTCAGCAGCGCCCTAAATCTTGATGCTGATTTACTCAGTGCTGCCGAACAGCAAATCATCGACACAGCCTTGGCACAAATCAGACACCAGATGGAAATTGGCAATGCACAGGACATCCGCGATGGCATACAAAAGCTTAGCCATGCCACAGATGAGTTTGCTGCCAGACGCATGAACCGTAATATACAGCGTGCATTACAAGGTAAAAACGTTAGCGATATATAGAATTCAACCACAGACAGCTAAAAACTATCTGTACTTACACAGGAGATAAAACAATGTTAAAACTATATTACCTACCAGGTGCATGTTCATTTGTCCCCCACGTAGCTCTACAATGGAGTGGACTGGATTATGTAGCAGAAGCAGTAAGTCGCGATAAAATAAAATCTGCAGAATATCGGGCTCTGAATCCGCAAGGTCAGGTACCTTTACTTGTAGATGGAAACTGGGCACTAAGTCAGAATATAGCTATTATTGATTATATTAATGATTTAGCACCCGATAAAGGTATCTATGGCGCTGCATCAGCTACTGACCCTAAAATACGTGCCAAGGCTCGGCAATGGCTGGCTTTTGCCAATAGTGACCTGCATACAAAATTCAAGCCTCTATTCGGGGCAGCCAGAATGGTTGATGGTGAAGCTGCTCAGAACAGTCTTATTGCTTATGCTAGTAGTGATGTTGAAAACACATTTGCATCGTTAGATAAAATGCTGGCTCAGCAAGATTATTTAACAGGTAATAGCATCAGTATTGCCGATGTTTACATTTTCATTGAAATGCAATGGGCTCAGAGATGTAAAATTGATCTTAGCAAATATCAGCATTTGACTTCTTTTGCTCAGCGGGTAAGCGCTGACAATGGTGTCAACACAGTGCTGAAAGCACAAGGCTTGATATAATACTCACTCCGGCGTGGCTGGTAGCAAGTATAGACACCAGCCACGCCTTGCATCATTTAGAATGACGGAACTACCATGCCCAAAATTACTGTACTGCCTCACCCACAACTTTGTCCTGAAGGAAAAATATTAGACAATATTCCGTCCGGCACCTCAATTTGTGATGCATTACTTGAGCATGATATTGAAATTGAACACGCCTGCGAGCAATCCTGCGCCTGCACCACCTGCCACGTGCTTGTGCGTCAGGGCTACGACAGCCTACCTGAACCAAGCGAACAGGAAGAAGATTTACTCGATCAGGCATGGGGGCTCGAAGCCGATTCACGTCTGAGCTGTCAGGCACGTTTGGCAGATAGCGATGTAACCATTGAAATCCCCAAATACACTATTAACCATGCACGTGAAGAACACTGATATCAGAGCACAGCTCAAAATTACCGCTTGCCATCACTTTTTTTCACTAATTCTTAACAATTAATACAGAATCACATCATGAAATGGACTGATATACATCAGATTGCCGAAGAACTGGCAGACCGTCACGAAGACATCGATCCTACCACCATCCGCTTTACTCGATTGCGTGAACTAGTATTGGCCTTACCAGACTTTGATGACCAGCCAGAGCATTGCGGTGAGCGCGTACTTGAAGCCATTCAGCAAGCATGGATAGATGAAACTGACTGAGCAGAAAAGCATACCAGCAATCAAACCATATCTATCATGACATATTAAGCAACAAACTCAACTGATAACAGCCAGAACACCATAGCCCCCCCCCCTTAAGGGCAAATGTTCTGGCTAAAAATAAATTATCCAAATATCTAAGCTTTTTCTGTATTACGCCGTTGCAAACGCCAGCTACAAAACTGCCAGCAGCGGTTGAACACATGGCGATACACAAAAATCGCACACAGCAGGCAGCCACCGGCAGAACCAGCACAAATCAGAAACATGGTCAGTAACTGAAAACGAATGGCCTGATCAGGTGAAGCACCGGCCAGAATTTGTCCGGTAATCATTCCCGGCAGACTCACCAGCCCTACTACACTCAACTGATTAATCGTCGGCAACATCCCAGCGACAACGGCAGATCGTGCCGTATCCCGATAAGCTTCCCAGCCACTGGCACCCATGGACAATAAAACTTCTACCCTAGCCTGCTGCTGGCGTAAGTCCTGTGTTAACCGGTCAAGACATAAAGCCACAGCAGTTAAACAATTACCAAGCACCATACCCAAAATCGGAATGACATACTGCGGCGAATACCATGGATGGATATGAAGCACCGCATACAGTCCTACTGCAGCACTTAACCAAGAAGCCAACCACACTGAAGACAGTGCATCACGAGTCAGACCACGATAAACATAGCTACCACGAGAGCGCGCCGAAAATCCGGCTATTAAGGTCATCACAGCAATAATCAGCAGTACCCAATACCATTGATTAGCCGCAAAAATCCATTTAAGCAACAAGCCTACAATGGATAACTGCACCACAGCACGCACAGCAGATATCAAAATCCGTTTCGTTAACCCTAGCTTTAGCCATAATGATACACCGGCACTCACCAAAATCAGCAAAGAAGCCAGAGCCAGCTCAGCAACACTAATATAATTAGTTCCTTGCATTATTGCCTCCCATTCTTTACCGAATGCTTGATGTGCGTTATTCGTCCGGCATCAAAATACCAGATTTCATCACCCACTTCGCTAACTTGTTGCTCACTATGCGAAACCCACATATAGGCAGCCTGCGGATTTGCATGTTGCCACTGATTAACCAGTTTCTGTACCGTGCGTGCAGAATCCTCATCCAGAGAAGCTGTGGGTTCGTCCAGCAACAATACCGGAGGATTCAACTGTAAAATACGCAGCAAACAAACCAATTGCGCTTCACCACCCGATAAATCGGTACCGTCACGCTCCAGAAAATGCTCATCCTTACCCATATTCTGCAAAACCTGAAGCACATGTTCCGGCTGAAACGTCAAATGCTGATAATGATGCAAAGTATAAGGTAACTGCAAATTATCACGCACCGTACCCGGAATCAATACCGCCTGCTGACGCACATAAGCAATCTGGCTACGGTGCCGTGCAATACTATGTGCATTCAAATTCACAGGCTGATTCTGACAATACAACGTACCAGCAGCAGGTAAATCTAGCAAAGAAATTGTACGTAAAAAAACCGATTTTCCTGCTCCGGATGCACCGCTGATTGCCACACGTGCCCCAGCTCTGAGCTGAAAATCGATATCCTGTAATAACATTCTGCCATCATCATGGGCGCGCTGACACACACCCTCACCAGATAAAATTGGCGTATTCATGACGAACCACGCAGTTCTTTCGGCAGCACAAACATAATATTTTCCTCCACACCCTCACCTTCGGTAACTGTTGGATATCCCCAGGAAACAATCGTCTGTACAACATCATTAACCAGTACCTCCGGTGCTGACGCACCGGCAGTAACACCTACACGGCGCTTGCCGGAAAACCACTCAGTCTGCAGACAGCTGGCATTATCTACCATATAAGCATCAACACCCAGCAAAGCTGCCACTTCGCGTAAACGATTACTATTCGAACTGTTAGGAGACCCTACCACAATTACCACATCACAAGTAGCGGCTAACTTCTTTACCGCCTCCTGACGATTGGTGGTTGCATAACAAATATCCTCTTTATGCGGACTTTTAATGTGAGGAAAACGCTGTTTCAACGCAGCAATAATACCGCTGGTTTCATCTACCGATAGCGTTGTCTGGCTCACATGCGCCAGCTTTTCTTCATTGCGGACCTGTAAACCTGCCACATCAGCAACTGTTTCCACCAGCAGCATTGCCCCCGGCGGCAGTTGCCCCATCGTACCTTCTACTTCCGGATGACCCTTATGCCCGATCATCACAATCTGATATCCCTGCTCATCAAGACGAGATACCTGTCTGTGGACTTTCGTTACCAAAGGGCAAGTAGCATCAAAAATACGGAAACCACGCGCCACCGCTTCTTGCTGTACCGCCTGAGATACCCCATGTGCCGAATAAATCAACGTGGCATCAGCTGGCACATCATCCAGACTCTCAATAAACACTGCGCCCTTGTTACGCAGATTATCAACAACAAACTTATTATGTACCACTTCATGGCGCACATAAATCGGTGCACCATATTCTTCCAAAGCCCGTTCTACAATACTGATGGCTCGGTCAACACCAGCACAAAATCCTCGCGGATTAGCCAGTAAAATCTTTTTGTCGCTCATTCAACTTCCCGTTAGCTGGCTGATTTCACCAAAATTAAACCAATCAAGCTGCCTTTTTCTTCTGATGAAAAATACTTTCCAGCACCAGCAAAACCGCACCGACACAAATCAGGCTATCCGCAACATTAAACGCCGGATAAAACCAATTATGGTAGTAAAACAACAGAAAATCAACCACATGACCATGTACCAATCGATCAGCAACATTACCAGCCGCACCACCAATAATCAACGCAGCAGCCACTTTACCTATTGTTCCGAATTCATCGCGGATAATCCCACGCAGGAGGTAAATACAAATTACCAGCGCCAGTCCCATAAAGAAAAACTTCTGCCATCCACCCGCATCGGCAAGGAAACTAAATGCCGCGCCTGGATTATAAGCCAGCGTCAAATCAAAAAAACCCGGTATTACCGCAATTCGTTCCAGATAATGAACATTTTGCAATATCAGATATTTCGTTAACTGGTCTGCCAAAAGACCCAGTACGATAATGGCACCATATAAAAACAGTTTTTTACGTTGCATAACCATCCTTAAAACCAGAACAGGCGTGACCGACTAAATCTGCCACACCTGAATCATTCAAATCAAGCCTAAAAAAACGACAACATTACAGCCGTTACCTAGTCTCAGGCATACAAACGCTTTTCACCGGCACCATCGACATTTTGCACACAGCGACCACAAATAGTCGGGTGCTGAGGGTCGGAGCCCACATCATCAGTATAATGCCAGCAACGCTCACATTTTGTACCCTGATCCACCGATACAGTGGCAGATAGCTCTTCTCCAGCTTCTACGGTAACTTTCGCCACCATCAATACAAAACGTAATTCATCACCCAGCGCGGCCACATAAGGCAGCAAATCTGCTGGCACCTTAATCGCCACATCAGCCTGTAAAGAAGACCCTACACTCTTATCCGCACGCAACGATTCAATAGCCACATTCACCGTATCACGCACTGCTCGGATCGCCTGCCATTTCAGTGTTAAGCTATCTACATCAGCTAAAGGCGGGAATTCATGCCCCGTATGGTACAGTACACTATCTTCTTCATCACCACTCAATACTGCCCAAGCCTCCTCAGCAGTAAAGCAAAGAATTGGGCTCAATAAAAGCACCAGATTACGCGTAATATGATACAAAGCAGTTTGCGCACTACGTCGGCCATGGCTGCCAGCCTGCATTGTATATAAACGGTCTTTCAGAATATCCAGATAAAACGCACCCATATCTTCTGAACAGAAATGGACAATATCCTGTACCGCAAAATGGAACGCATAACGGGCAAAATAATCATCAGCCACACGCTGCTGCAATTGCTGTGCCAAAACCAGTGCATAACGGTCTAGCTCCAGCATCTCATCCACTGGCACCGCATCTGTAGCCGGATTGAAATCACTCAAATTCGCTAAAAGGAAACGTAGCGTATTCCGCAGACGCCGGTAGCTTTCTGACACTCGTTTTAAAATTTCATCTGAAATTGCCAGCTCACCGGAATAATCAGTAGAAGCCACCCACAAGCGCAGAATATCTGCACCCAGACTATCATTTACCTTCTGTGGTGATACCACATTACCCACAGATTTAGACATTTTCTGCCCGTTGCCATCCACCACAAAACCATGTGTCAGCAACTGTTTATACGGCGCACTGCCAACTGTAGCACAGGCAGTTAGCAGCGAAGACTGAAACCAGCCGCGATGCTGATCAGAGCCCTCCAGATACAAATCTGCAGGCCATGCCAGCTCAGGGCGCTGACGCAGTACTGCGTAATGCGTACTGCCCGAATCAAACCAAACATCCAGCGTATCTGGCAATTTATCATACTCATCCGCATCTGCGCCCAAAAGCTCATGCTTATCCAGCGCAAACCACGCCTCAATACCATGCTGCTCAATCCGCTTAGCCACCTCTTCCAGCAATTCAGCCGAACGTGGATGGAGCTGACCAGTTTCCTTATGGGCAAAAAAGGCCATTGGCGTGCCCCAGTAACGCTGGCGAGATACCACCCAGTCTGGACGACCTTCAATCATTGCCTCCAGACGCGCGCGTCCCCATGCCGGAAAAAACTCAGTCACCTCTACAGCATCCATCGCCTTATCACGCAAAGTCTTGCCATCCGTACCTTCTTTATCCATACCAATAAACCACTGGCCAGTAGCACGGTAAATCAAAGGCGTTTTATGGCGCCAGCAATGCGCATAACTATGAGTAATTTTTCCATTCGACAGTAATCTGCCCTCTTCGGCCACCCAATCAATCACCACCGGATTACCTTCCCAGACCGTCATCCCTGCCAATCTGGGCACATCACTGATATATCGTCCCTCAGCATTCACTGGGTTATATAACTGAATACCATACCGCAAGCAGGCAAAATAATCGTCCAGACCATGTGCAGGTGCCGTATGTACCAGACCTGTACCGGCCTCAGTAGTCACATGCTCACCCAGTAAAACCGGAATATCTCGATCCAGAAATGGATGATTCAAATGCAGTTTCTCCAGTTGTCGTCCTACAACTTCAGCCAGTACCGCAGTATCATCCACATCGAAACCAAAACGTTCCAAAGCTGCTTCAGCTAGCTCTTTAGCCAACACCAGCTTACCTTTTGGCGTATCAAACAACTGATAAACAACGTCCGGCCCCACACAAATTGCCTGACTGGCCGGCAAAGTCCACGGCGTAGTTGTCCAGATCACCGCATAGGCTTCGCCTAAAATCTCATTCAGACCAAACACAGCAGCCAGCGCCGCGTTATCCTTAAACTGATACGCCACATCAATCGCAAAAGAAACCTTATCTTTATATTCAACTTCAGCTTCTGCCAGCGAAGAACCACAATCCAAACAGAACTGCACTGGTTTCTCACCCCGATACAAATAGCCGCCTTGCTGAATCTTTCCCAGTGTACGGACAATATCCGCCTCAGTCTGATAATCCATCGTCAGATATGGATGCTCCCAATCGCCCAGCACCCCCAGACGCATAAAATCCTGTTTCTGGCGCGCAATCTGCTCCCGCGCATATTCACGGCACAGCTCACGGAATTTAGCAGCCGGAATATTCTTACCGTGCTTCTTTTCTACCATCAGCTCAATCGGCAAACCATGACAATCCCAGCCCGGCACATATGGCGCATCAAAACCAGCCAGCGTCTTACTGCGGATAATAATATCCTTCAATACCTTATTCACTGCATGGCCGATATGAATATCACCGTTCGCATACGGTGGGCCATCATGCAGAATAAATTTCGGTCGTCCAGCAGCCAGCTTACGCAGCTTCTGATAACGTTTCTGTTCATACCATGATTTCAGCCAGCCACCTTCACGCTTGGCTAGATTACCGCGCATTGGAAACGGCGTGTCCAACAAATTTACAGTTTTGCTATAGTCAGTCATGACTTTCTCTTTAAAATATATCCGTTAATTCAATAATCTAAAAATCAGTATTATTTTACGGCCACCCGAACGCCACTTAGCAATTCAGGCAGCCTGCCATATTCGTGCCGCATCCATATCAGCAAAAATCTGAGCCTGCAACGCTGCCAAAGAATCAAACTTCAGCTCATCACGCAACTTATGCAGAAAATGTATCCCTAAGCGCTGACCATACAAATTGGCAGCACAATCAAAAATATGTACTTCAAGCTTCTGCTGGCTACCCGTAGAAACCGTCGGATTTTTACCAAAACTGGCCACACCACGTTTACGTCCGAAAGCACCTGTTACATCCACCACAAAAACCCCATTCAGCGCATAATGCAAAGCCGGCAGATGCACATTTGCCGTTGGGCAGCCCAATTCGCGACCCAGCTTGGCGCCATGTTTCACTCGACCACTGAGCACATACTCATGTCCCAGCAGCAACTGCGCATAAGCTAGGTTACCAGCAGCCAGCGCCATACGAACTGCCGTACTTGAGGCACGTACATCTTCAACCACAACAGATGGCGTTCTCTCTGTTACAAAAGCCTCCTGAGCCTGCAATAAAGCAAAATCACCGCTGCGATGGGCTCCAAAACGAAAATCATCACCCACCAGCAAATAGCGTGCTGATAACTTTTCAATCAGCATCTGCCGGATAAAATCCATCGGCTGCATCAATGCAAACTGCTGATTAAACCGCAGCACATACACCGCATCCACACAACCACTTTCAGCAAGCAAATTCAGCTTATCCCGCAGCGGCGACAACCGGTAAGGCAAAGACTTACCTGCCTGCTGCGCAAAAAACTCCTGAGGTTGCGGTTCAAATATCATCACCACCGAAGCAAGCCCGCGTTTATCAGCTTCCTGACGCAAGCGCAGCAAAATATGGCGATGTCCACAGTGCACACCATCAAAATTACCGATTGTTACTGCCGTACCACCAGACCAATCCGGCCGCAGCCCGCTCCCCAACCAAACTTGCATACAATTCTTGAACGAATCAAATAATAAAACACACCATTGTAAACACTTCAGCTCACCTTAGCCAGCGTAATTAAACAGCATTTTCCACCCTCTGCAGCCAACAAATCCGCTTTATACTCAACGGCAAACAAAATTTGATACAGTTACAACAGCATTTCTTGCTAAAATAGCGCCCACATAACGCCAAGGCTTAGCCCAGCCGGCAGCAATACCCCAAAAACCACCATTAGGTAACACAATGGCCTTTCGTTTCGACATCATCTACGAATACCGTGAAATGTTTTATTACGGTGCGCTCACCACATTAGGCGTCACTCTGATTTCCACATTTATGGGCACCTTACTCGGCCTGATATTCGCCCTCACGCGTATTATCCGCCTCGAAAAGGGCGGCCTGCCCATACGCGCACTGGTATGGACACTGCGGCAAATTTCGCTGCTGTATGTCACCATATTTCGCGGTACACCGCTATTTGTTCAAATTTTCATCTGGTATTTCGTCTGGTTTCCACTGCTCATCAACCCAACTGATGGCCTGATTATCAGTGGAGATCTTGCCGTAGAACTCCGGCGCAGTTATGGCGCACTGATTGCCGGCACACTAGCCTTGTCAGTCAACTCCGGCGCCTACATCACCGAAATCTTCCGCGCTGGCATTCAGTCTATCGACCGCGGCCAATTTGAAGCCTCCCGCTCACTAGGACTCAGCTATACACAAGCCATGCGCTACGTTATCCTGCCACAGGCCATCCGGCGTATGCTGCCACCCATTGGGAATGAATTCATTACTCTTCTTAAAGACAGCTCACTGCTTTCAGCCATCGCTGTGGCCGAACTAGCCTTTGCCGCCCGCGCCGCAGCCGGACGTTACCTTAACTATGAAACCCCACTCTACACCATCGCCATAATTTATTTGATCATGACCATAGCATTGAGTTGGTTCTTTTCATGGCTTGAAAAAAGATACAATAAAGGTTATCAGCATTAATTCATAATTCACGCAAAAGATATCAAATATAACAATCATACAGAGCGGTTGAAATATATATACCGCTCTATTTTTTTATCCGCTAAAAAATGTTAAAAAACCATACCAAATAAATAGCCTGATCTAAATACATTTATTTTCTCATCTTTAATTAAGTAGCCCACCCAAACATGTGAAATACAAATAAAAAATAGGCACAGGCAAAATTTGTCATTCCGACTAATATTGATGCATATCGACACTCTAGATGGGGAATCTACATTTACCCTTGTCCATGAAAACCCAGACTAGATTGCTGAACAGGGCAAATGTATGAATGATTTTAAAGTTGGAGCAGCAACTAAAGTTTACACTGCATGGGGCTTCGGCCATTGCGCCCCTTGCTAGCAATCTTAAAAATTAATGTAAATATCAAACTGAATCGCCAATTTTTGGCGTGGCATGGGCACTAATGGTAGCATGACTAAATACATGATCGTCTCTGCCAGCCGTTCACTGATGCAAATTTATAAATTACACTTCAAAGAAGTGGCTAGACTCACCGATGCCGCCTTAACTCCATGTCATGCCATTAAACGTTCATCAAACAAGATTACACCATCTGCTTTTGTATTTGTCATCGGTATTGTTGGCTTAGGACATATGGCAGTCCAAATTCTAAAAAATGTTTATTCTGCCACCATTATTGCCGATGATAAGCTTGAATTAGCCAAAAAATACGGTGCCGATTACGTCGTGCGTACTAATAAAGATATTGATACCGTTGCCAAAGAAATAACCCAAATTACTGATTCAAAAAATGTGCCGTTATTCTCGACTTCGTCGGTTACAATCCAACATTGGCCTTAGGGGCCAAAACTGTTGGTTTGGGTGGAGACTGGACAGTAGTTGGACTTGGTGGTGGACAATTAAACCGACATAGCGCCAATCAAGCATGGGGTACATCACTACACACCCCATTTTACGGTTCCCACATAGTAATTTTGACAAATTAGCCAACAGCCTTGATAGGAATTGGTTTAATAATTTTTAAATCAATCCAGAATCTTAACTACGACTTTAGAATTGAAGAATAAAAATAACCAGAATAAAATTTCGGGGCTTTTTTTCTATTCAACAAGATTTCTATCAATATCTCCTGTTAAATAAAATTCATTAAATGCTTTTCTGACTTTCGTAAAATCTTCGGTTATGGTTCGATTATCCCACAAATCACCGTATAAACTTACCAAACCCCGAGTTCGATTATTGTCCCAAAAAGTTCTTACTTCATCATCTTCATCATCTTCATTTCCAGCTAATGGAGCCCTTTTCGAAAACAAGACTAGATATTTTCCATTATCTGCGTAAAGCTTCAATTCGTAAGGAGTCGTACCTTTCACATCATTTTGTATCAGATAAAGTACGCCCTCACTTGAGGCAAATAAATCCAGAGCATTATTTATATCTTCTAGTGTTGGGTTACGATTTACAATTCCATCATTATTTTTATATAGATCACCAACTATTCTTCCATTAAATTTAAATTCTGTTTTCATTTTGGAGTCTCCGTTCTTTCCATTTTACTCATACCAGGTTTCCATTTATAAAATATATCTGCTTCTGTAGTCTCAGCTTTGATATTTAATGAATTCAATTTTGATGCTTTAGCCATTGAAACAATATCATGTCTGCAATAGTACACACCTCCTCCCCTTAACTCCCATATATGCATTAGCTCCTTCGGTTACAACCTTATCAGCAGCCTGCTGTAGTGCTCCTATTTCTGCATGTGTATTCTTCATATCACCATTTGATTTTGGATTTTTGGATTTTGCTACTTTCTTAGCTATTTCTTGTGTATCAACATTTTATTAAATAAACTCGTTTTTTTTAATTTACCTTTTTACTAAAATCAAATAATCTCTTGTATTAAATTAATAGTAATTTTGACAAATTAGTCAACAGCCTTGATAGGAATTGGTTTAACAATTTTTAAATCAATCCAGAATCTTAATTACGGCTTTAGAATTGAATTGAAGAATAAAAAAACCCCGAATAAAATTTCGGGGCTTTTTTTCTATTCAACAAGATTTCTATCAATATCTCCTGTTAAATAAAATTCATTAAATGCTTTTCTGACTTTCGTAAAATCTTCGGTTATGGTTCGATTATCCCATAAATCACCGTATACACTTACCAAACCCCGAGTTCGATTACTGTCCCAAAAAGTTCTTACTTCATCATCTTCATCATCTTCATTATCTTCATCATCTTCATTTCCAGCTAATGGAAGCCTTTTTGAAAACATGACTAGATATTTTCCTTTATCTGCGTAAAGCGTCAATTCGTAAGGCGTTGTACCTTTCACATAATCCTGTATCAAATAAAGTACGCCTTCGCTTGAAGCAAATAAATCTAGAGCATTATTTATATCTTCTAATGTTGGATTACCACTACAACTTACATTACCAAAAAGAGTTCCATTAAATTTGAATTCTGTTTTCATTTTGAAATCTTCTTTCTATTCATTTTACGCTCACCAGCTATTTATTCATAAAATATATCATCTAAGGTTCAAAGTAGTCTGGTTTGCAGAATCAAGTTTAAAATTCCCAAACGAATCAGCAATACCTCTCCATATCAGCAGCCCCCTCAAATTTACTGCCAGTTGGGGGATACACATAAATCGTTAATCAGGTAGTTAATTTCATTATTATATAAAGTCTGGCTATTATTCAAACTAACCTGCCATAATGGGCTCGTGCTCCAATCGCTATCCGGTATTTTGTACTAAGTGGTTTTGCCATCTACGGTTTTGCTGATGCGCCGGCCAAACAGGTCGTATGTTAGCTGGCTAATTATCCGCTGTCGTTGCTGACTTTACTCAGGTTCTCGGGGGCGTTGTAGTCAAAGTTCTAACTTTAAATTAAAAATAATCCCGCAATATAATAAATTGCGGGATTATCATATTTAGATTTTATCTAAAATATACATATCTGTAGCTTGTAAACCTTCCCTTTTTAACAATTTGAAATTGACATTTAATTTCAAGTAATGAATTAAACCAAAAATATTAGTATTTACAATTATTTCAACCTTGTGTATTAATAATTAATAGTTATAACTAGATTCAGTAAGATAATTTTTAAAATCAAAAAGCATATTAGTAGTCTAGTTATACATCCTTCCAAACTGAGTTTATCTCCCGTTTTTATTCCATTATCGTTTAGATGAATCATTTTAAGTCTTTATTAACAAATATTTATTAAAATAAAAAATATAGGCTGTAATCACTCAGCGTTAATAGAATATTAAATACATTTTAGATAATTATAAATCTTCATTATTATCATGTAATTTATTCTTCAATGAGAATATTTTTATATTTATCTTTAATATTTAAAATAGCTTCTAAACAAATAATTTTTCCATTAATTGAACCACTTTCTAGACAAATTTCATAACCGCTTTTCTTTTTTATTTTAAAATTCATATTATCTTTAAAAGGGTATTTAATCAAAATATTATCTAATTTTTTAATACAAATAGATGAAATATAGCATCCTTCTAAACCTTCATCTTCATCAATATCATTATTAAAAATATGCAAAAGTTTAATATCTTTACATATAATATTACCCATTACTTCGCCTTGATGGTATACACTTACTAGTTCTAATGATAAATCATTACCATGATTTAAAATTTTTGTAAATCCTAATCCTAAATCACAAATCTTTTTCATATTTATCTCCCAAATTTATTTTACAAAATGCCTAGTTGAATGCGATTCATTTTCTAATTTATTTCCCCACTAATCTTGCCTTTCATTTTATTAGACCTGCTGTTGCCAAATTTTTTTGTTCTTATTATTTCACCAGTCTTAGGTGTTATCCAACCCTTTGTAAATGTTTTTGAAACTTTATTAGATATAAAAACAGCGTAAGAAAACGCTGTTTTTTGAAATGAAATTTCATTTTATATTATGTTTAATTTAGTTTTATTTGCTAAAATTTCAATTTGTTTTTTAAGAATAAATTTGTTTTTTTTAACAAAAAATTGATGTGTTAAATCATATCCAGTGATTGTAAAACAACCTAATAATGGATAAATAAATATATACAATCTTTTTTCTTTAAGAACATTATCCAATAAATACATATAATTATTAAACGATTTAATTCTTATTGGTTTATTATCAATTATAGCAATAACATTTGCTTTTGAAATTTTAAACAAATATGTATATATAAATATAAATTTATTTTCAATTTTATTAAATAACATTTTTTTTCTTACACTTTTTTTTGCATCATTATAAGAAACTAGATCAGCATTAATGTATTCATTTTCTGTTAAAAAATGATCAAAAATAGAAATACAAAAAATATAATATTTTTTTTCTAATAAATTTAAATTACTTAAATCTAATTTAATCAATTTGTATATTAAATTTCTCATTCTCTTATATATTTTCCTTCTTTACTTAATGTACCTATTCTATCACCTTTTTTGTTAAATAACTTCCAGTAACTACCTCCATGTCCTCTTACTCCTGCTCTGTCTTTAGAAATTTTCCAGCCAGTTTTAGGATCTTGATAATCTCCACCCTTAAGTCTTTTATTAAATCGGCTTGAGTCAACTTGATCTCCTTTTTTTAATTTCTTTTTATAATTATTATCTTGATCATCAGGATCAGGTGAACCTCCTACCGTATTCTTACTATTTGCATCACTTATTTCAATATCTTTAGTTTCACAGTCCTTTTATCCTGACTTTTATTATCATTAAGCATTGGTATTGTGGGTAATCCTGTAAGCCAACCTACCATCCCCCATTTCAACGCTTCGCTTGCCAGTCTGTTGCAAGTAGGATTCAACACACAAAATCGTATCCCATTTATTGCAACCCTTATTCCAGCAACAATTAATGGAACAGCTACAGGAGCAATCTCCTCAGTCGGATCACTGTATACCAGCGGATTTCCACCTACATATCCATACGTGTTTATCCCTCCAGCCAACCCTATCGGGTCATTCTGAATATATCTCCCCGTCTTCGCGTCATAATCCCTGAAGTAGTTATACGATAGTCCAGTCTCTTCGTCGTAATACTGTCCCGGAAACCTCAGGTTCATGGTGATTTGGTTATTTGCATCCAGTTCGCTGTTGCCAAATGCATCACTGGTAATCTTCCTGCTCTGTTCTCCTGCACTGTTTATTGCTAGTTGTGGAGTGCCCAGATGGTCTGTTATTAGGTAGTGATAGCTGGCATTTTTTAGGGTTTGGCCTTCATTTAGATTGGCCTGTCACAATTGGCTGGTGCCCCAATCGCTGTCCGGTATCCAGCTATACGCTACTTGCATCCGTCCTGTTTGATCCAGGTCGGCTATCAGCCCTGCGCTGCTGTAGATGTAGTAGGTGGTTTTGCCATTTACGGTTTTGCTGATGCGCCGGCCAAACAGGTCGTATGGTAACTAGCTATTTTTCTGCTGTCGTTGCTGACTTTACTTAGTCTCTCGGCCGCGTTGTAGCTAAAGTATTTACATTGAATTAAATATTCAAAAAATATCCCGCAATAAAATAAATGGCGGGATAATTAAATTCAATTTTTAACTAATATATACATGTATTTAAGCTATTCTTACTATTTTCTTTTTAATAATTTAAAATTAGAATTTGGTTCAGAATAATGAATTAAACCGGCAACATCAGTATCTACCATTATTCCAGTTTTACATGTATCTATCCAAGATTCATAATCAAATTCAGGAAGATAATCTTTTGAATCAAAAGAGCATAATACTAAACCTGTCATTCCTCCTTCTAAACTAAGTTTATCTCCTGCCCTTATTTCATCACCATTCGGATAATTCATTTTAATTCCTTAATTAATAAATTATTATTAAAATTAAAAAAGTTAGCAATAATCTAAATGTTTTCAATATTAATATAGCTATTTATTATTACAAAATTTTCAAATAGTTTATTTATTTTTAAATATTTAAACATAAAATTTAAAAAACATGTAGTTATAAATACTAAAAAATTAGCTAGCGGTAGATAATCAAAAGTATATAATCTAGATTATATCGGTATAATCGATTCATTCACAATTTTAAAAGTTGACCACACGGTTCTGTCAGGATCTTTAAGTACTGTTTCTACTTGATCCTCATTTTTTCCTTTAGTTATTGTATATGAAAAAGTAAGATAAGTATCTCCATTAATATTCCATTTTTTTTCAGCACTATCTATGTCTGAGATAAACAATTGATCATTGGTTCGAATATTTTTAAGTTTACTCAGCTCTAGCGAAAAAAATAATTTATTTTCAAATACGACAATTGTGAAATCATCGTGCACTTTCCCATTTTTAGCATATCTTGTATCATAGTATGAAATAAGTAATACAAAAATTTTTATAAACAAAAAAAATATTAAAAAATTTATTATAGATAAATTTTAAAAAAATCCTAGTCTATAATCTAGGATTTTTTTAACATAATTATTTTAAATTAATAATTTTTATAAAAATTTATCATTTCACGAAGTAATAAAGGTAAATCGGCACCATCCTTTCTAAAATAATCATCTTTTAATTGGCCTCCCGATAAAACCACAGTATAAAAATTTTTCTTATCCCTCTCACCATCAAATTTGATTACTATTGTGCAACCTTCTTGTGCAATTGATTCAACTTGATCTAAATAAGTGATCATATTAACTCTATATACCATTTTTTAAAGCTCCAGATATTTCTTCAATACTTCTCAACCTTCCAGTAGCAGAATTATTAATTACATTTCTAATTTGAGATTTACTAATATTAATATTATTTCTTTTTGCAAGTTGCTCTACAACAGTTTGAGCCGTTCTTTTATTTGCATTATTAAATAAATGTCTACCAGCAATATCTCTAATAACCACGGCACTCTTATCATAAAATCCTGTTCTATACGACATATTTGCTAAAACCGTATCAACTTCTCCTGTAACCGTATTTGAACCACCATGAATTTTATTTATCAATTTTATTTCATCAGCACTAATACCAATAAAAGAATCTGAGTTTTTTCATCATCAGGATCTTCAGGTGGAGGTACTGCTCCCATAATATAGTAACATTATTGGGATCATTTATACTAACTGTATTACTATCGCATGATTTTGTATTATTTTTATTATCTTCTCTGTTTCCCGTTAATGTAGGCAAAACATCTGTGCCTTTAATTCTTTCACGTATATTTTGATATAAACCAGACCAAGAATCAGTGACATTTTTTTTACATACTGGTGACACTACACATGCACTTAAAATAGTGGCTCCTATTAATACTGGAACTATTACTTGAGCAAACTCCCCAGTCGGATCACTGTATACCAGCGGATTTCCACCTACATACCCATACGTGTTTACTCCTCCTGCTAACCCTATCGGGTCACTCTGGATATATCTCCCCGTCTTCGCGTCATAATCCCTGAAGTAGTTATACGATAGTCCGGTCTCTTCGTCGTAATACTGTCCCGGAAACCTCAGGTTCATGGTGATTTGGTTATTTGCATCCAGTTCGCTGTTGCCAAACGCATCACTGGTAATCTTCCAGCTCTGTTCTCCTGCACTGTTTATTGCTAGTTGTGGGGTGCCAAGATGGTCTGTTATTAGGTAGTGATAGCTGGCATTTTTTAGGGTTTGGCCTTCATTTAGATTGGCCTGCCATAAGGGCCTGATGCCCCAATCGCTGTCTGGTGCCCAACCGTACGCTACTTGCATCCGTCCTGTTTGATCCAGTTTGGCTATTAGTCCTTCGCTGCTGTAGATGTAGTAGGTAGTTTTGCCATTTACGGTTTTGCTGATGCGCCGGCCAAATGGGTCGTATTGGTAGCTGGCTATTTCTCCGTTGTCGTTGCTGACTTTACTTAGTCTATCTGCAGCGTTATAGCTATAGCTGAGTTTTTTATTGGCGTTTTCTTCTGTCGCTAGCTGCCCGTTGATGGTGTAGCTGAGGCTGGTTTGTTGTTTGCCTTCTCCCCATTTGATGAGTTGGTTGAGGTCGTTGTACTGCCACTCACCTGGTTGTTGGGCGCTACCGGTGCGGTTGTCTATGGCATCGTAGCTGTACGATTCTGCTCGTTGCGCTTGGCTTTCTTGTTTCGGTTTGACTTGGATTAACAAATCAATTATTAATTATTTAAGATTGAGAATTAATAATTGGATTAAACATTTAAAATAAATTAATTATATCAGATCAATATAAATTAATTTTCCAAATCATCACCTTGATATAAAAACCAAGCTCGTTTACATTTTTCATAATCAGCTGGACTTTCCGCATCATTAAAACAATATTCTAAAAACATTTTTTTACTAATTCTTCTACTACAACGAATACAACTATAAACAAAATCAGGTGTACCAGCAAACATATGATATAAACCCCATTCATGCCTGTAATATACAAAATCAACATTTTCATTAGTTATAATTGTATGACAATATGAATAATTTAAATCACTAGAATTAATATTACTACTATTATTATTAAATTGTAATATTTCTTCCAATCCATCGTCATAGAATAAGTATTGATAATAACTATTAGACCCTAACCTATGAATTGCATCAGAAAGCCACTCAGCCTCTATTGAATATAGATAGCCTGCACAAGGCATAGCTACCCATCCTTTATCATTTATAAATTGCTTAGAAATTCCTTTATCTGAATTTAGTAAGTATTCAGAAAAATTAGCTTTATTCTCAAATAATGCTTTTCTTGAAATTAAATTACTCATTATTAGCCCCATTATTTATTTACTTACGCTTAATTAAAAATTATATATATAAATCCTTGCCAAAAGGCAAGGATTAAATACTAAATAAAGCTAAATTAATTTATTGATATAAATCCCATATATATTTGCATTCTCGAAATTCTTTGGAATCTTTCATAAATTGATGATAGTACTCGTTATAAATTTCTTTACAATTTTGCTCACTACATTGAATGCAGCTATAAACAAAATCATAAGTTCCAGCAAATATATGATATAAATTATCTAAATTTTTATAATACATAAAATCAATATTTTTATTAGTTAGAATAACTCGTTTATCCAAAAAACCGTATTCGCTATCATAAATATTTTCTTGATTATTAATAATTTCTAAATATTCTATTTTATCATTATTTTCGATAATATATTGTTCATATGTAGTAAATCCAAATCTATGAATGGCATCAGACAACCATTCAGACTCAATAATTTCAAGATTTTCAGGAATAATCATTGCTACCCAATTATTTTTATAAATAAAATCTTTTGAAATCACGCAGTGAGTATTTAAAATACTTTGTATAAATTCAATTTTATCTCTATACAAAGATGTATTTTGATCACAAATGTTCATCACATATCCTTGTTAATATCTAATTTTTGTTACTCGTTTACCTTTAATAGGTCTTATTTCCATTGTGGGTCTGCCACTAGAGCTATTAGGACGTATTACTACTATTCTGCCATCCTTAAGCTGACCATGTAAAACAACATTTTCTCTACCTACATTTTTAACATTACTTGGATTTAAATTATTAAAATCCTTTTGCGTTTGCTCCCATCCAGATTTATTACGTATATATTGTGTACTGTGTCCTTTTGTTTTTGGCCCAGGAGTAGAATCATTAATAATATCCTTTAGAACTTTATCTTGTTCATTCTCATTATCTGGATCAGGAGGAGGAGCTGCTCCATTAGTACTTATATTATTAAGGTCGTTTATATTAACTGTATTACTATCGCATGATTTTGTATTATTTTTATCATCTTCTTTGTGCTCCGATAATGTAGGCAAAACATCTGTGCCTTTAATTCTTTCACGTATATTTTGATATAAACCAGACCAAGAATCAGTCACAAATTTTTTACATGCTGGTGACACTACACATGCACTTATAATAGTGGCTCCTATTAATACTGGCACTATTACTTGAGCCAACTCCCCAGTTGGGTCACTATATACCAGCGGATTTCCACCTACATACCCATACGTGTTTATTCCCCCAGCTAACCCTATCGGGTCATTCTGAATATATCTCCCCGTCTTCGCGTCGTAATCCCTGAAATAGTTATACGATAGTCCAGTCTCTTCATCGTAATACTGTCCCGGAAACCTCAGGTTCATGGTGATTTGGTTATTTGCATCCAGTTCGCTGTTGCCAAATGCATCACTGGTAATCTTCCAGCTCTGTTCTCCTGTACTGTTTATTGCTAGTTGTGGGGTGCCCAGATGGTCTGTTATCAGGTAGTGATAGCTGGCATTTTTTAGGGTTTGGCCTTCGTTTAGATTCGCCTGCCACAGTGGGCTGGTGCCCCAGTCGCTATCTGGTGCCCAACCGTACGCTACTTGCATCCGTCCTGTCTGATTCAGTTCAGCTATTAGCCCTTCGCTGCTGTAGATATAGTAGGTAGTTTTGCCATTTACGGTTTTGCTGATGCGCCGGCCAAATGGGTCGTACTGGTAGCTGGCTATTTCTCCTTAAATATTCGTTTTAATTTATATAGTTCAGAATTTATACATTTGCAAATAATAATATATTAAAAAAAAGCTTTAACTATTTAATCTTAGTTAAAGCCCAAATATATTTTACCGCTAATTTACTTATCCATAGCTTTATAGTTAATTGCAAATAAAATATAGTACATTTTTATTAAACCATATCATAAAAAAAATTGTCTAATGCTTCTTGTTCAGTATTAAACCATTTTAAATATGAAAAGCTAAATTCTTCTCTAACTAATTCGTAATAATTTTTTTTTTGGCTTACACAATCCTTCTCGAAATCAGCATCATCGTATAAATAATCTATTGATATTACAGCAAACTTATTATCTTTCAATCTTTCTAACAAGTTAGCTTTACATATATTATTACAATCATTATTACATTGATTTATTAATATACTGCTTTCTTTATATAAATTTAGTCCCATTGTCGAACCCATTTTCCCTTCTTTACTCTCATATTGGTATTAGCTCTGAAATTTTTGAAACTAGTATGTATTTCTCCATTTGATTTTGTAATCACAACTCTATCCCCTAAACATGTACAGTATAACCTACCTCACTATCTTTATATTTTTTACATTCTCTTATAACTCTATTCCTATCACCCACTTGCCTATGTTTATCAGTAGCTGCTTGCTCTCCTACCATCCCCCATTTCAACGCTTCGCTTGCCAGTCTGTTTCAAGTAAAATTTAACGCACAAAATCGTATCCCATTTATTGCTACCCTTATTACAGCAACAATTAATGGAACAGCTATAGGAGCAATCTCCCCAGTCGGGTCACTGTATAAAAGCGGATTTCCACCTACATATCCATACGTGTTTACTCCTCCTGCTAACCCTATTGGGTCATTCTGAATATACCTTCCCGTCTTCGCGTCATAATCCCTGAAGTAGTTATACGATAGTCCAGTCTCTTCGTAGTAATACTGTCCCAGAAACCTCAGGTTCATTGTGATTTGGTTATTTACATCCAGTTCGCTGTTGCCAAATGCATCACTGGTAATCTTCCAGCTCTGTTCTCCTGCACTGTTTATTGCTTGTTGCATGGTGCCCAGATGGTCTGTTATTAGGTAGTAATAACTGGCGTTTTTCAAGGTTTGGCCTTCACTTAGGTTAGCTTACCACAGTGGGCTAATACACTTTAAAAATGTATATAAATATACTTGAGTAATATATGTTAATTTTTAATTGTAATCATATTTTTAAAAATATTATTATAAAGAAAAATTTTTTTACATAACAAAATAATTTTAGATAGTTATACACATCATTTTAATTTAATAATTTCTACATAAAAATATAGTATGAATAATAAAAATTTACTAACTAATTAAGTTTATTGACCTAGTTAAAGATTTATAATTAGTTAGTCTTTATCAAACAATTTAATATTTAAAAATTAAATTAGTTTTAAAATTTTCGAAAATATAGTTTTAATATTTTCAATTTCTCAAAATTATTCATTTTCATCTATTTTCCCGAAGACATTTTCTATCCTTTCCAAATATTTTTTATAATAAATAGTATATTTTTTTTTATCATATAGCCTTTTATATATATATTGACGCCCATAGATAGCATAATGAATATCTTCTGATACACTAGCCTCAATTTCCCAGTCCTTTAGGATAAATAATTGAATTTTTTCCTCTTTAGGTAGTTGATTCAATTTTTTTATTAAAGCAGTTTCTTTTAATCTAGATATAAGCACATAACGGTATATATCTGAATCACTTAATAAATTATAATTTAATTTATCTGTAAAATCATCATCGTTTAAAACCTGACGAGCATAATAAGCTAAACAATACCTATGTGGTTTTTTCCAATCAATCGGCACATCTAATTTTTTAATAATTTTATCAGCTTCTAAAATCCAAGTTTTTTTATCTGTATTATTATAGATACTAAAAGAAACATAATGTTCAAATGTATCTGATCTATATATTACAATATATACTACCCCATCATTAATATAAGCAACTTTAGCTTTGAAGTAATTATTTTTTATTAAACATGTATTCAACATAAAAACTCCACTTTTTTGAAAAAAAGAAAGCTAATTGAATTTTTTTGCAACCTCTTTGGAAACACTCATTTTTTCTGCTATTGACCGTTTTGATGATTTTAATATTTCATCTGCTTGCTTGTCATATTCACAACCCCAAAGTTTAGCTTCATTTACAAGCTTTTTCAAAGCATCTAATACTCGATTGTACCTTAGATTATGTCCACTGTCCCCTCCTCCATATTTTATTAAGTCTCCGGCTCGTATTCTTGCTCTCATTGATAAATAATATATTGCATTTCTTATTTTTTGACAACGATCGTTTGGGTCAAAAGGGTCATATCCTAACTCTTTTTTTCCTTCACATACATTAAGTAAATGATCTTCCCCTGGATGTCTTGAATTTAAATATGGTAACCCATTATTTCCTTCTTTCAATCTTCTATCAATATTCTGATTTATGCCTGCACCTACTCCAGGCATGATGCCAGAAACTAATCTTCTTGCCCGAATGCTTGATAATGCTGATCTCAAACCTATAATGCCTAACCTTATTCCAGCAACAACTAATGCACCAACTACCGGAGCAATCTCCCCAGTCGGGTCACTATATATAAGCGGATTCCCACCTACATATCCATACGTGTTTACTCCTCCTGCTAACCCTATCGGGTCACTCTGAATATATCTCCCCGTCTTCGCGTCGTAATTCCTGAAGTAGTTGTACGACAGTCCGGTCTCTTCGTCGTAATACTGTCCCGGAAACCTCAGGTTCATGGTGATTTGGTTATTTGCATCCAGTTCGCTGTTGCCAAATGCATCACTGGTAATTTTCCAGCTCTGTTCTCCTGTACTGTTTATTGCTAGTTGTGGGGTGCCAAGATGGTCTGTTATTAGGTAGTGATAGCTGGCATTTTTTAGGGTTTGGCCTTCGTTTAGATTCGCCTGCCACAGTGGGCTGGTGCCCCAATCGCTGTCTGGTGCCCAACCGTACGCTACTTGCATCCGTCCTGTTTGATCCAGTTCAGCTATCAGCCCTTCGCTGCTGTAGATATAGTAGGTGGTTTTGCCATTTACGGTTTTGCTGATGCGCCGGCCAAATGGGTCGTATTGGTAGCTGGCTATTTCTCCGCTGTCGTTACTGACTTTACTTAGTCTCTCGGCCGCGTTGTAGCTATAGCTGAGTTTTTTATTGGCGTTTTCTTCTGTCGCTAGCTGCCCGTTGATGGTGTAGCTGAGGCTGGTCTGTTGTTTGCCTTCTCCCCACTTGATGAGTTGGTTGAGGTCGTTGTACTGCCACTCACCTGGTTGTTGGGCGCTACCGGTGCGGTTGCCGATGGCATCGTAGCTGTAGGATTCTGCTCGTTGCGCTAGGCTTTCCTGTTCCGGTTTGACTTGGGTTAAGCGGTCTAATTGGTCATACTGGTAGCTACTGCTGCCCTTTTCTGTCTGGATACTGCTGATGTTGCTGACTTTATCGTAGCTGTAGTGGCGTTCGAGTAAGGTTTGTCCTTTGCTAACCAGTTTGATTTGTGTTGGTCGCTGTAAGGCATCATAGCTGTTGGTTTGTTCTGCTTGCGGATAGGTGATACGTTTAGGCTGATTCCATTGGTAATCACGCCAGTTGATTTCTTCTCCGTTTGGCAGTATGGCTTGCTGTAACTGGCCGTTGGCATAACGATAGTTTACTGTGCTGTTATCGGGATAGGTGATGCTGGCTAGGTTGCCATCTGTATCATAGCTGTATTTTAAGGTTTTGCTGATGCGGCCATAGCTGATGTTTTCTTCAACGATTCGTCCTAGGGCATCGCGCTGATAGGTGTAATGGCTGTTGGAGCTGCCGCTTTGCTGTACGTCTGTCAGTTGGTTGTTGGCATCATATTGGTAGTTGACTGTCTGTTCGGCGGTGTCGGCACCGGCTGCGATGTAGTTTTGCTGGCTGAGGTTTCCCGCTGCATCATACTGATACTGTATGCGGTTGCCGTTGGCCTGCTTCTGTTCGGTCAGCTGGTTGGCAGCGTTGTAGCTGTATTCGACGTTGTTGCCCAGTGTTTTGGTTTCTTTGAGTAGGTTGTTATTTTGATCATATTCAAAGTGGTACTGGTTGCCTTTGGCATCAGTCAGTGTGCTGAGGTTGTCAGACAGGTCATACTGGTACTGGGTTTTACCTGACAGTGCATCTATGTCGGCTGTGATTTGTCCCAGTGCGTTGTATTGGCTTTGGCTGGTGCGGTTGGCAGCATCGGTGCGGCTGATTTGTTGGCCTAGTTGGTCATAGCTGCTGTGGCTGCTTATCTGGGTATTGCTGTCCAGCTGCTGGTTGACGCTGATGGTGTTACCCATGTTGTCATAATCGTAGCTTTCGCTGTAGGTCGGGTAGTTTATTTTGGTCAGGAGTCCAGCCTGACTGGTGCCGGGTGCGCCATATTCGTAGCTAAGCTGATTGCCTTTGTAGTCTTTATACTGGCTGATTCTGCTGTTGCTGTCGTAGCTCTGTTCACTAACCAGTCCGGATGGGGTGATGGTTTTAATCAGGCGGTTGAGCTGGTCATACTGCTGGGTGGTAACTTGATTCAATGCGTCAGTGGTTTTTACTTCGCGCCCTGTTGCTGTATTTTGATAGCTGTAATGGGTGCTGTTGCCTTGCGCATCGGTCATCTCTACTATTCGGCCGAGGGCATCGGTTTTCATGGTAAAGGTGTGCTTGAGTGGGTCGGTTACTTGTGTTGTGTAACCGGCAGCGTTGTAACCCAATAGCCATTTCTGCTGTAAAGGGTTCTGTAATTCGGTTGGCTGACCTTGTATGTTATAGCTGTACTGGTACTGTTGCCCTTTGCCATCGGTATAGCTGGCTATGTTGCCGTAGCGGTCAAAGCTTTGCTGCAGGCTGATGCTCTTTTGATTATTGCCTATGGTGGCTTTGGTTTGCTGACCTAGGTTGTCATACTCGAAGTTGACGATGCGTTGCTCGGGTTTGCCGGCAGCATAGGTGATTTTGGTCGGCTGGTTGGCAGCATTGTATTCAAAGGTGATGCTGTCGCCTTTGGCGTTGATTTGTTTGACCGGTTTGTTGGCCTGATTGTATTGATATTCTTCTACTGCGCCATTCGGATAGGTGACTTTAACCGGATAGTCCGCTTGGTTATACTGGGTAGTGGTAATCTGCCCGCGTTCGTCGGTGTATTTGACGATGTTGTTGGCGCTGTCTCGATCATAGCGGGCGGTAAGATGGCCGTTTATACTTTCGGTCAGTACGCGTCCATTGCTGTCAAATACGGTGACGGTTTTTTGTCCGGCCGGATCGTTGACGGTGATGGTGTATTGTTTGTTGACGCGGTTGTACTCGGTGTTATAAACAGTCACAGCACCGGTTTTGCTGGTGATTTTGCCTACGCGTGCCAGTTTGTTTTCATGATCGGCTGCGCCGGTGCTCACTACGGCACTTTGTGATATTACGCCACCATTGCGGCCGCTGCCCATGGCAAACTGTGATGAGGGTACGGACACGATGTAATCAATTTTGGTGACGCCACCATCGGGATCGGTGCGGCGGTTTATCTGGCCGTTGTTGTCGTAACCATATTTCCAGACGTTGCCCATGACGTCGGTTACTTGGGTCAGGCGGTCTCCGGACCAGTTGTAGCTGACGCTGCGGCCACTGCGGTCGGTGGCTTTGATTAGGTGATCCTGATTGTCATAGTCTAGGTTGTATACGAGTTCGCCGTTGTTATCTTTAATGGCTTTGCGCTGCCCGTCTTTATCTAGCTCAAAGCTAACTTGTACGTTGTTGGCATTGCCATAGGCCAGTGGCCGGCCTTTGCTGTCATAGTTTATCCAGTTACCCTCTGGATCCGTCCAGCGCCAGCCGGTTTCGGTTTTGCTGATGGATACTTGTTTGTAGGTATATAAGTCGGCTTCGCCGCTGCGCTGATACAGGGTACCGGCACGATCGATGGTTTTGACGCTGCTGTCGAGCGGATCTAATACGAAGCGTAGTTCGGCCCAGGCTGGATTGAGATACCAACGTCCATTTTCCCAGGTGCGGTTGAGTTTGACTTCTCCACCTAATACTTTTACCCGCATGTCTACGGTGTTTTCGGTATATTCGGTATTCGGCAGTCTGACGCTGGCATGACTGATGCCAGATAATTTTTCGTCATTGCCGCTGATGCGGGCATACGCCATCTGCGGCAATGCCATTACCAGCATGAGTATGTAGCTGATTACCCGGAACAGCCATTCCTTCAGGCTGTTCCGGGGTCGGTTGTTTGTTTTCATTTTTTGACCCTTGTGTTTAATTTATTTATTTTGTTTTATTTGTTGGTATTAGCACGAACCATCTTTCGAACCACCTGAAGCGCAGGGCGCATCCGGGGTACAGCCAGGCGTTATCGGCATCGCCTCCGGCGAACCCGCTCCAGCCCCATTTCCGAAAGTGCCGCCGCCCACTCCTCCAAGTGAACCGCCGCCTCCCCAGCCAATACCATTGCCCTTGGTTGAGCATTTTTTACCGGTGTATTGATAGAAACGCCCACTACTGCTGCCTTTGGAAATGTCACCACTGGGACACTCACTCTGATGTGATTCCTCATAGCTAGCTTCGTAGGATGTGCAGTCGTCTTCATCTGGTACAGCACGTAGCAAGTCTGATAGCGAAGCAATTCTGGTTTCTGCCGGCGCCTGTTGTTTCGGATCAAGAGCAGTCACTTTATAGGAAATCACTACTTTTTCTTTTGGTTTGAGCACACTGGGCACTTCACCAAAAAATTCATACTTGAAGTGAGCATCAGTTTTCGGCAAATTCAGTACCACATGGTCAGCCTGTACCAGACCATAATTGCTGACTGTAATCTGGCCCGTTTTTTCTTCTCCAACCTGCATTGCACCAAGATTAATAGACAATGGTTCGAGCATAATGACAGGTGCCGGTACTTGCGTATTAAAGGTGGCATTAACATTAATGTCATACACATCTTTAATGGAGGTTTCAGTCACGCCAAACTCTACATTGATTGTCTGATACTCCAGAAATACATGCTGATTAGTTGTGCTATCAGGCTGAATCACTATACGGCCGCTGGCATCCATATGATTAGGTGCGCTGACGCGATAGCGATAGATGCCTGCCGGCAGCTTGTTTAAGGTTGCGATACCATCTTTGTCTGTATTGAAAGTATATTGTTCCGTTAATACACTATCATTCTGCAACTTGATGGTTGCTCCTTTTACGCCTTTGATGGGCTGTCCGTCTGCATCTAGGGTGGCGGTATAGATATCAGCCACATCAAAGTGAGCTACGCCCTGTCCGCTCTGGGTAACGGAAATTCTTACCGGAATGGTGCCTGCTACTTTGCCGCTGCTGGATACTCTGATAATAAAGTTGTAAATGCCGTCGGGGATGCTGTTGTCCGGCTGAGCCATGATTTGTACCGGTACTTTTTCATCAACCGCAATTTCATTAATATTTTTATCACTGGCAATAAATACCCAGCTCGGAGCGGGATTACCCTGCTCATCTACCAGCTCTACCTGAACATTTTTTGCCGCTGCCAATCCTTTATTGCCAACGCTGACTTTGGCTGTGGAGCTGGTATTTTGCTGTAAGCCAGTCTGTATATAGGTAGGCGATGCATACAATTCAGGCATTGGCTGACCAAGCTCATAATTAATCTGTAATTTACCGCGTACCAGATCTCCTGAATCATCGGCATAGGCCACCAAAAACAAGCTGCCCTTTTCGGCTGCATGATCGTCTGCGGTGAATTTAATTGTTGTCGTGCGACTCTGTCCGGGGGCAATATTTACAGCTTCAGATTCAATATTCACGCCCTGAGGCAATACGCCATCTGGCTGATTTTCAGCAGCCAATACCCAGCGCAGGTTTTTAGCACCGGTACTGGCTGTAGCATTAACCTGTATGGGTGTGGTGATGGTTCGCGGCGCTTTGAGCTGATAGCCTTGTATATTAAATGCGATGCGGTTGATATCAAAACTGCCCTGACTGGTAACAGTTTTTTCATCCGGATGAATAATGCCAACCTGATATGTACCCGAGTCAGATTCCTGCGGGGTAAAGGTATAGGTGAAATGGCCGTTTTCATCAGTGGCAACAGCTATTCTGCGTTCAAACCCTTTTACATTCAAAACCAGTTTTAGCGGTAGGTTTGCAGCTATCGTATTTTCAGCACGATAAACAGCCTGCCCGCTAATGGTTACTGGCTGCGGGCCATAACTAACCGCAGGGCTGATTGCGGTAATTTTACCGGTATAAGGTGTGGGAGGCGGAGCCGGTGGTTCAATTTTGACATTGACCGTACGGGTGCTGGTCACTGTTTTGCCGCTGGTATTGGTCACTTTTGCACTGATTTTGTGGCTGCCATTATCCTCCATGGTCAGAGGCCAGTGTGCCTGATAGGGGCGTTCTGACAGAGTAGCAAACTGTTTGTTATCTATCAATAAATCTACTTTTTCGATACCAAGTTCATCTGCAGCATCTACCTGAATATCAACCGGAGCAGCAAGTGTTTGATTATCACTGGGAGTAGTAATGATTGCAGTGGGTGTCGGTAAAGCGAAATCAAACTGCACCGGTGCACTGGGCTCACTGCTGCCAGCATCATTCTGCGCTACAGCATGTAAGCGGTAACTACCTTCTTTCGGCAACAGAATATCCTGAGTGAAATAGCCTTGTGCATCAGCAGTAACCTTTTCACCCACTGGTTTATCATTCAGATACAACTGTACTTTTGCACCAGACTCAGCAGTACCCTGAACTTTTAATGCTGCGTTCTTAACCTTTGTCTGGGTAACAGGGCTGATAAGTACTGGAGGTGTAACCGTAATAGCAGATGCCTGAGTATAGCCTGAGCTGTTGCCTGCTTTATCCAAAGCATTCAGTCGGGCATATAACATTCCACCAACAGGCACATTATCTATCTGCACATTATTGCTTTGCAGATTAATATCCTGATCGATAATGGGTTTATTGAAATCTGGATTATTGGCAATTTGCAGATGTATAGAGGCTATACCACTCAGATTATCACTGCTGCTGTAACCAATTCTCACCGCTTTGTCATTAACACGACTGAATTGGTTTAGTTCCACAACCGGTTTGGTCGTATCTACGGTAATGAGCTCAGAGGGTGAAGACCACATTTCCCAGGTAGCACCTCGATTAATACTTCCGCGTACACGGGCGCGATAAGACTGTCCATTTTGTAAACCTGCATCATAAGTATATTGATTTACTTTATTCAGTATTTTTTTATAGACGGTATTTCCGGAAGCATCCTGAATTTCAATTTCCCATGTATCAAGTGTATTGATATTCTGCCATGTCCAGCTTGGTGCCTGATTTGTATAACGGGCAGCAGGTTGTGGTGCAGCCGGTGTTAGATCAGAAATATCGATAAAATTGTACTCAGCATTCTCATTCTTGGTATATTCACTTAAATCATTATTAGGCGTAAATAAAATAGCCTGTTCTGGTTTAATGATATTGGCTTTATTACAGCCTACTTGAACGTTCTTTGGCGTGATGCCCTGAATACCAATTGTTGCACTCTCGCCTTTGCTTAGATCAATATTTAAAGTACGATACTGATATTTAATCTGATTTGTACCTTCATAAAGAATCGCTTCAAAGGTTCCCATAGGCAGATTCGAACTATAAAAATACTGATTCGTCCATTGCACAATGAGTTTTCTGTTTGGCGCTTCACCCTGTGTTTCGTATTTAATGGTACCAGCAGGCTGGCCGTATACATCAGTTCTTAAATCATCCCAGAATACAAACAGTGTATTATTGATTGCAGGTAGGCAAGAGTTATTGTAACCGCTGCTTGGATTCGAAAATTGCAGTAATCCATTTGTACTTACATAAAATTTATTATATTTTTTGCCATAATAATTAAACTCAAAACCAATCGGTAATGCGCCACTGACTTTATCATCACCTTTCAGTTTTGTGTCGGTACCGGCATAGCTTGCCGCACTGGCAATGGTGCATAATGCACAGACAACCATTGCATATGCTTTTCTCTGCTTATTTTTATGTTTTGGCTCTTTTTTTATGTTTAAACCGAAAAACCTTTTTTTCCAGTATTGATAAATATTCATTGTGTACCCCTCATGAGTTCGAATACTCCTTAAATAAATTAAATAGTTATGCGGCATGGTCTGGATAAACTTTGTCCAGCATGATTCATTAAATTATTTTGTTGTTGTATATATTGCTGATAAGCCGCTAATCCGCCTTGCAACCAGACAATATGGTCGTTTTCTGCAAAGCTCATTTGCCGCTGCAATAGCCTAAGCGTCTGTTCATCTGGGCTAACCAGTACATAGCGTATAAAGGCATCATTACGATTATCTCCTTGGCTGATGTATTGCTTTAGTTCTGGACCAGATATCTGGGCAAGACTAAATTGTTTAGCAGGCAGTTCTGGTAAAGTATTCATTTGTTGTGAATTCAAACCTATACTAATCACCTGCCATTGTATGGATTGACTACCGGATAAAAACTCCAGTGCAGAAATTTCCTGCTGACTGGGCTTATTATGCTTTTGTACTTTTTCCCAGACAAAAAATCCTCCGCTTAAAGCATATACGTGGTTAAAACCTTTTTTTCTTAAATTTTTAATAGTTTGATTTATCTGTAATTCATCAAAACCAGTTCCAACCAAAATCACGGTTTTAGGAGCTAAAAAATCGGCACTATACAATCGACTAAGCGGTACAGCCAGCATTTTCAGCCCTGTTTCTTGTTGCACTGCACCAGTTCTGATATCCACCCACACCGCATTCTTCCATTGCGGCTGACTTAACGCTTTTATGCTAAGCCAGTATTTATGATCAAGTGGTTGTTTAACGTGGTTTTGCGGCCAGTTTACGGCTACAGGCTGTTGTGCCAAGTCTGGTTTATCATTGAGACAGGCAGATAATTCCTGTGCCAATATCCGTACACTGAAAAAAAATAAAATTCCAGTGATATAAATAATCTGTGATAACTTCAGCATCGCATATCTGTATTTTTATTGGTTTATCATTCAAAATTTACAGCCACAACGATATATCGTGGTGTTGCAGCTGAATAATCAAGCTAAATAGTATTTCTCATCTAATTGAAATATTAATACTTACCAATTAGCTTGATTTGACAATGGTTAAAATGGTTTATTGCTAATATGTAATCATTATTCAACTAATAATTATCATTTAAATTCAATATACAAGCGCTTTTATTTCTGAATCGCGTAAAATTTCTACACTGGTGGCCAGCATTAGAGCGATTGCACGTTAACAACCACCTAGAAAAATTTTAAATATCTTCAAATAGCATTATTAATTAGCTATATTTCATAAAATAAACAAATAATATTTATTTCAAAAGCATAAACTAACTATTACCACAATCCAGATAAGATTAATTGTCATTAAAAACTTTCAACCTCTATTTTATGGTTGCCGTTAAAATATAAATATTTTTAATCTATTTATTAAATTCAAAATTTTTCTGTTGTTAATACTTCCTCTATATTAGCTATATATATATCAATAAAATATTAACTTAATTGCGTAGCTCCATTATTCGCAATAATCAATTATCCTGCTCGCATTAATGAGCCTCAAAGGCGAATCAAGATAAAGAAATGGTACAGATGCTCTATGTATACGGATTTCAGATTTAAAGGTTTCAGAGCTTTGTGATTGCGCTCTATCTTGTTCTGAAGTCTGAATCCCGGATTTCATACGGCTGTATATAGCCAATAAATTTTGTAAACAGTTAATAATTTTGCTAAATAGATATTAACTTTCTTTTGTACACCTTTAATATTAGCATACCCTAATATTTTTAGGCAAATAATTTGTATCAGTTACTTAACTACGCTAATAAAGCATTATTTTACTACCATAAATTAGATGATACTTATTTTTTCCATACAACTATTTAGGAAGCTATCTGTAAATATTTCTGCTTCAAGCGCGATTATTTGCACCTCTAGAGATGTTTATTATGTTTATCTTCTTCAACTAGCTAGATTTAATCATGCTATTAATTTCCAAAATATATCTGGATAATGATTAAGTTACCTAATAAAAATGTTTTCCCAAACAGGCGAATTAAAGTACCAACAGAATAAAATTATTGGACAACGTAATGCCGTCTTTCAACGCTGATATCTGGTATTCGTCGCTGAGTCTCAAAAATATCATATGCAGGTTTCAATTGTTGCCAGAAAGGAAAATATTCTGAATCCTGATTTTTTTTCATATTAGATGGGCTCATCATAAATGGAAAAATATGTATCGGAATCTGCTTCTGCCCCTCGTCTAATGCCAAGCTGACGAGAGTATATATTTCTTCTATACTTGCGTCTGTCATGGCATAACAACCTGCAGAAACACATTTACCATGTATCATAATATAACTACCGTTAAAACCATTTGCTTGATCGTAAGTATTTGGAAAACCAATATTAAAGGACAGATGATAACGGCTATGTGGATTGAGCAGATTTTTCTGGGTTGCATAAAAGCCTTCCGGACTTTTGCCATCACCTTCTGCTTTTTTAGGTCCCAGTCCACCAGAAAAAGTACAAATTCTCCATGTTTTATATAGCTTGTATGGCTGATTTTTATGTTGAGTCCAGATTTCCAGAATCCCTTCCTGCTTAAAAAGACGCAAATAAATATTATCCCCGCGTACTGGATAATTGGCCGGATTCGTTTGAAGTGGATATTCCAAAGCTTGAGCATGATGGTATCGATTCAATGCCTGATTAATTGCTGATAAAGAATCAATGTATAGCGGATTATTCTTCAACACCAGCACAAACCCAGCAATAAAAGCAATTAAACAGCCACCCACAAAAAAACCAAAGATTCTATTATTCCTGAATTTAAAATTGTTTTTGCGTTTTCTCACTACAGCCGAAATCAATAAAACAAACCCTACAGCAACCAAAAATATCAGGCTGGAGAGGCAAAGCAGGTTTCCGATTAATTTTGACATATATTATCTTTGATTTTCTCAACAGAAATCTGACTGTTTAAACTGATGGCTGGTTGTTAAACAACTGATTTATATGATTTCGTAAGCGCTTTAAGATTAAAAGTATCTTATTCAACTTATATTACTATAGTATGTAAAAATAAATCAATTTATTTAGCATTCTATTCAGAATTTAAATTGACTAATCAATCATTTACTTGCTTGATGATTTTTGGCAATCCATAATAATTTGATGCTTAACTCTGATGAATCCCCTAATGATTTTGGTAAAAATCATTAAGTTAAGGTGGATACACATCTTGTCATATGATCAAATGGTTTCGCGAAAAATCAATAATCAGACAACAAGATGTGCGAACTCGATATTTTACACGACTCTCTTTACCAATTCTGCCCCGAATTACACTTAAAACGACTCAACAGCTTAACGTTGGCTTGCCACGCATTACTTGACTGTAAAACTCTCACTCTTACCGAACTTGGCCGTAACCTGCCAACCAAAGCGAGAACAAAACATAACATCAAACGAATCGACCGATTGTTAGGTAATCGTCACCTCCACAAAGAGCGACTCGCTGTATACCGTTGGCATGCTAGCTTTATCTGTTCGGGCAATACGATGCCCATTGTACTTGTTGACTGGTCTGATATTCGTGAGCAAAAACGACTTATGGTATTGCGAGCTTCAGTCGCACTACACGGTCGTTCTGTTACTCTTTATGAGAAAGCGTTCCCGCTTTCAGAGCAATGTTCAAAGAAAGCTCATGACCAATTTCTAGCCGACCTTGCGAGCATTCTACCGAGTAACACCACACCGCTCATTGTCAGTGATGCTGGCTTTAAAGTGCCATGGTATAAATCCGTTGAGAAGCTGGGTTGGTACTGGTTAAGTCGAGTAAGAGGAAAAGTACAATATGCAGACCTAGGAGCGGAAAACTGGAAACCTATCAGCAACTTACATGATATGTCATCTAGTCACTCAAAGACTTTAGGCTATAAGAGGCTGACTAAAAGCAATCCAATCTCATGCCAAATTCTATTGTATAAATCTCGCTCTAAAGGCCGAAAAAATCAGCGCTCGACACTGAGAGATCCCCTCATAATTTCCCCAAAGCGTAACCATGTGTGAATAAATTTTGAGCTAGTAGGGTTGCAGCCACGAGTAAGTCTTCCCTTGTTATTGTGTAGCCAGAATGCCGCAAAACTTCCATGCCTAAGCGAACTGTTGAGAGTACGTTTCGATTTCTGACTGTGTTAGCCTGGAAGTGCTTGTCCCAACCTTGTTTCTGAGCATGAACGCCCGCAAGCCAACATGTTAGTTGAAGCATCAGGGCGATTAGCAGCATGATATCAAAACGCTCTGAGCTGCTCGTTCGGCTATGGCGTAGGCCTAGTCCGTAGGCAGGACTTTTCAAGTCTCGGAAGGTTTCTTCAATCTGCATTCGCTTCGAATAGATATTAACAAGTTGTTTGGGTGTTCGAATTTCAACAGGTAAGTTAGTTGCTAGAACCCATGGCTCCTTTGCCGACGCTGAGTAGATTTTAGGTGACGGGTGGTGACAATGAGTCCGTGTCGAGCGCTGAGAGATCCCCTCATAATTTCCCCAAAACGTAACCATGTGTGAATAGATTTTGAGTAAGCAGGGTTGCAGCCACGAGTGAGTCTTCCCTTGTTATTGTGTAGCCAGAATGCCGCAAAACTTCCATGCCTAAGCGAACTGTTGAGAGTACGTTTCGATTTCTGACTGTGTTAGCCTGGAAGTGCTTGTCCCAACCTTGTTTCTGAGCATGAACGCCCGCAAGCCAACATGTTAGTTGAAGCATCAGGGCGATTAGCAGCATGATATCAAAACGCTCTGAGCTGCTCGTTCGGCTATGGCGTAGGCCTAGTCCGTAGGCAGGACTTTTCAAGTCTCGGAAGGTTTCTTCAATCTGCATTCGCTTCGAATAGATATTAACAAGTTGTTTGGGTGTTCGAATTTCAACAGGTAAGTTAGTTGCTAGAATCCATGGCTCCTTTGCCGACGCTGAGTAGATTTTAGGTGACGGGTGGTGACAATGAGTCCGTGTCGAGCGCTGATTTTTTCGGCCTTTAGAGCGAGATTTATACAATAGAATTTGGCATGAGATTGGATTGCTTTTAGTCAGCCTCTTATAGCCTAAAGTCTTTGAGTGACTAGATGACATATCATGTAAGTTGCTGATAGGTTTCCAGTTTTCCGCTCCTAGGTCTGCATATTGTACTTTTCCTCTTACTCGACTTAACCAGTACCAACCCAGCTTCTCAACGGATTTATACCATGGCACTTTAAAGCCAGCATCACTGACAATGAGCGGTGTGGTGTTACTCGGTAGAATGCTCGCAAGGTCGGCTAGAAATTGGTCATGAGCTTTCTTTGAACATTGCTCTGAAAGCGGGAACGCTTTCTCATAAAGAGTAACAGAACGACCGTGTAGTGCGACTGAAGCTCGCAATACCATAAGCCGTTTTTGCTCACGGATATCAGACCAGTCAACAAGTACAATGGGCATCGTATTGCCCGAACAGATAAAGCTAGCATGCCAACGGTATACAGCGAGTCGCTCTTTGTGGAGGTGACGATTACCTAACAATCGGTCGATTCGTTTGATGTTATGTTTTGTTCTCGCTTTGGTTGGCAGGTTACGGCCAAGTTCGGTAAGAGTGAGAGTTTTACAGTCAAGTAAGGCGTGGCAAGCCAACGTTAAGCTGTTGAGTCGTTTTAAGTGTAATTCGGGGCAGAATTGGTAAAGAGAGTCGTGTAAAATATCGAGTTCGCACATTTTGTTGTCTGATTATTGATTTTTGGCGAAACCATTTGATCATATGACAAGATGTGTATCTACCTTAACTTAATGATTTTGATAAAAATCATTAGGGGATTCATCAGTGCTTAACTTGTATTTAATCAAACAGAAAAACTTAACATTCGACATCTAATTTATTTTTAAAACAGATTAGCTAATATTTTATGCAACTTCAGCTTCAATTTGCTATTTAAAAACTACTGAGCAAACATCTGTTGTTTTTTGATAATTTCACACATAAAAATTATTAGCAATAAGAAATAAAAAAGCATTACCCGCAGCCTATAAGCCATTGGTAATGCTTTTGTTTGTTACTTCCTGTTCAGCTGACACATAACGTGATGCGCTGTCCAGAAACCTACTAATAAGGATGTTATCGCTTGTCTCTTACTTTTTTTCTAAAGAAACCGGAAAGGTAACTAAATTATTAGTCTTATTCGGATCAGCTAACAACCCCTGAACACGTGCTTTAAAATCAGCCTTTCCGTTTGCGCTGGTAATTTTGACTGTCTGCAGAATAATCGTTTCTTCGCCTATAGGCAGTTTATCAATCCGGTTTGCAGACTCATTATAATTGCCCATCACTACTTTCTGTTTCGTGATTTGTACATCATCGGATAGCGATTGCAGAGAAATATTGCGCGCATCCGCAGGACCGTTGTTGGTGATAGTCAACAACAATTGCACACAGTCAGCCGGTAATGCCGGTGTAAGCTCTACTTTTTCAACCTCCAAAGCAATATCAGCTGCTCCAGGCATAACAGGAATACTAACCTCATTATTATTTAAATTAGCATCCTCCGTCTGGCTTTTAATCCGAACCGTAAACTGGCTTACCTTATCGGATCCGGTCACCTTAACCGTCAGTAACAACGTGGTGCTTTCTCCGGCGGCTAGATTATCGATACGCTCTTCCTGAGTATTGTAATTTCCAGCCAGTACTTGCTGAGCTGTAATCTCCAGATTATCTGGTAACTCAGGTTGGAGATAAACATTACGTGCACTCAGTGGTCCGTTATTACTAATTGTGACGAGTAACTGAGCGGTATCTTGATCTAAAGAATTATTCCATTCAACGGCTTCAGCATTGATTGCAACATCTGTCTTACCTGGAGCCACAGCAGCAGATGCAACATTATTACTCATATCAGGGTCAGCTGAATCACTGTTGATATGTGCAGTAAATTCACCCTTACCATCAACATTTTTCATTCGCACAGTAAATAGCATCGTAACCGCCTCATTGGCGCCAAGCGCATCGATACGCTGCTTCACAGAATTGAAATTGCCAGACAAAACTTTTTGCTCAGTAATTTCCAAATCAGATGACAATTCAGGCTGCACATGAATATTTCGTGCAGTTTCCGGCCCTTGGTTCGACACAGTCAGTAAAAATTGTGCCGTATCCGCAGGCAGTTTATCATTCCACTCTACTGTCTCAATATTCACAGCAATATCTGCATCACCAGCCACAGGCGGCTGAACCGCAGCTTGCTTAGCAAACAGATAATTCTCAGCATGCATATTGTCTTGCAGAACAATATGCTCGATTTTACCTGCCAGAGCCTGACCACCGGCACTACCTGCCACAGCTGGTCCGTCAATCATATCTGCAACATCGTCAACCCAGATAGAATAATCACCGGCCGCTAACTTATCAAAACTAAACCTGCCTGATTCGTCAGTGTAGGCCACTTGTTCAATGCGCTTACCGGCCACATTCTGCCCTGATAAAACAACCTTGATATGGCTTAAACCCTTTTCATCATGATTTAGCAGGCCATCAGCATTCACATCATTGTAGACTGTACCGGCTATCAGCCCCTGAGCATACGCAGCATTATGCTTAAATAAACTATACTGACCGGTAGAATCAGAATCGAACACATTCACATAATAAGACCAAGACATATCCTTATTACGCGATTTGGATAACCAGACATTATCGCTTAGCAAGTGTTTACCATCCGAACGTACCACATCGTCTGGCTGTCTGCTGCCCTGAAAAGGATCCGCCACCTTGGCATAAACAAATCCTTTTGTAGCAGGAAAAGAAAGCTGATAGCCTTTATCACCTGCTTGCATTAAAGCTTGACTGCTTTGCTCAGACACATCTGAGTTCAGGCCACTAGATTCATACAGACGTACTACATCACCATCACGAGCCAGAAAATCTGTGACATCATCGCTATCCGGTAAATCAGCTTTTACATCATGAATTAAGGAGTGGGTATTCGTGGCTTTCAACAGACTGGTCACTGCCCCACCCAGTGTATCCGCATGTGTAAACGTGGCCTTAAAATCCGTAAATGTCCCCGACAGACTGGCAATCATATTCCAGCGGCCTACTGTAGAAGCACCGCCAGCTATATCTCCAAAATTCAGCAATAGACTTTTATCTGCAGGCTGATTATTGATATAGCTGCCCAGAATAGAAAAATCCACCAAAAGATTTTTCTTATTTTCCACAATCTTCGGCTGAGCTGAATCAATCACCGTGTGATAAGAAATGCCCTTACCATCATTGCGAATACGAACACCAAGAGTAAAAGGCTCAGGTGTTTCTTCCTCAGCCGTAAACGGATCATCACCATAAACTTCTCCCGGTAAAAAATAATCGAGCGTCAGCAATGGCTGAGGTTTCACTACCACATAATCTGGCACCACATCTACTGTCGTTTCCTGACCATTTAGCTCATAGGTGAGTTTTGCGCCTATATTGTAAAGCGTGTCCTTATCCTGAGCTGCGCCAAATGCAGGAATAATCATCCAATGGATATCAGCATTGGATTTGGCCGCAATCTGCCCCGTCCCATTAATATCATCAACACCGGACAAAGAATCAGTACGATAAAAGAATTTGGCCTGGCTATCCTCAGTTTTTTGCGTCACTTCAACTGGCTGATTATCCTTATCTGTAAAAACCAGCTCCACACGAATATTTTTCAGATTTGCATCCAGACCATTTTTAATTAACATCCGAGCATCAAAAGCTTGCCGCTCAAAAGACAGCTTTTGCTCAATCACAATTTTAACTTCCGCACACTCCACATCCTGCGCAAATGCCGATCTGACCGGCAAAATGCTACAGAACAAAAATGCCAGAAGAGTCAGCATATGGCAAAACCCCTTACCATATTTCAACAGGGTACCCTTCATCATTTAACCTTTATATATTATTATTCATTTTATTGAATTTACAGATAAATCTAGTCACACTTACTCATCTACTCAATATTTATCTGTTTACTCTCCTTAAAAATATTATTTATAGATAGTTCTAATTTTTATTCAGATTCTTATATTCTCCATTTTAATATGCATATGAAATTATTGTAATTAAAATATAATGATATTTTTTAAAATTATCAGATAAATTATGTCCCATCTAGTTATAATTTAAACAGCATAAATAAAATATCAAAATCAGCTAAATAGATTTCAAACCCAAACTCATAGACATAAATATAATCAAGACAATACTTTTATTTTGAGCTATATAAGTGGAATATTATCTGACCATAAAAGCCAGCAAAGCAAAATACCGCCGGCACAAAAATCAATTATATTTTTTCAAAAAACTACAACTAAAGCTTTGTATATGGCGCGTTAGTTGAAAGAATTAAAAGTACAGCACTCAAAATTAATGCTGACACAAAAATAAAGTATCCAAGCATCCGGCTTATATTTCTTCAAGTGAAATAATTTCCTAATATTTGTTCTGGAATGCACGATTTTTTATTGTAAAGCATAAGTATGCAATGAATAAAATTTAAATTTGCATTAAATTGGAAGCAAAGTTCACAAAGAAAAATCTCTAAATAGTACACATAGTATTCAAGAGAAATATAATAGCTGCACAAGCAAAATCAATATTTAACCTAAACTATATTAAGATTAAACAAACGAAGCTGAATTTTTTATCGGCAAAAGATATCAAAATTCTTTCTATAAATTAAATATTTAATCATCATAAAATTCAGACCCACTATAATTTATTGCAAAATGTTAAACCTCTAATTCCCATCATTACCCTTTTTATAAACTATCCTGTTAAATATAATAAATATTATAGCAAATATCTTTACACCGTTTTTATACATGAATCAGTGCAGCAAAATCCTATTTATAAAATTTTTTTAACTATACCCTTTTTCAATTATCATTTGCAAGCCAAATTTAGTACAAATAAATACCAAAAGCATAAATATATAAGCAAACTAAACATCATGAATTAGTTTAGAACACTACTGAGTCTACTTTATTTATAAATAGATGGAGTAATAATAAAGATATAATTATGTATTAAAGTTTAATACACGTTAACAGATACAAAAAACCAGTACCTGCCAAACTGATTAACCTCACTATACGATTGAATAATTCAGCTCTTTTCGTTTTAACCATACCTAAACACATCGATAATAGAAGAATTTTAGGGTTAAAATTTAAATTATTCAAAACACAAATCTACAGTTAAACAGTTGTCACAAAACCTTATTTATTTCCAATAATTGATATGAAAAAATTTGCATGAAAGCACAACTATGACAACATTAATTTCAGAATCAGAATAGATTTCAACTTGTGAGTAATTATGTTTTTGTTGCAAACAAATTTGTGTTTGCTATAGATAGCACACGCAGCTTATTAAATAATTTTTTTTATTAGGTTAGTTCAATTCAGAGCGAAAACTAATAACTACTGTGCACAACCAATCCATCATAAGCAGGTTCGCAGTTTTTCGGGCAACGCTGCTTTAAATTATGGTATTCCTGTTTATGGGTCATGTGGATAAAGTAAGTATGTTTGGCCTCAATTCGTTTGGCGTAAGCAAAAGCCTGTTTGGTACTAAGATGGCTGGGGTATGAAGTGTCCATCAAGCAATCGAGAAACAGGTAATCTAGTCCCTGTAAATGTGGGAAAATGGATTCGTCAATATGGTTGAGATCGGTAAACCAGGCAATGTTGCCTATGCGATAAGCACTGCTTGTCCAGCTTCCATGTGATACAGCAAACTGCCATACAGGTACGTCTTCAATAGTGAGAACCCTGCTCTGCCCCTGATTTAACGGTAACTCATGTGCGCGCAGTACAGGACGGTTCCAGTGGTTATTTTGCTCCAGAAAGGCGTAATCAAAGCGGCTGCAAATATTAGCCAATGTATCACGATGGCCGTATATCGGTATGGGCGCGCGCTGTTTGTAGCAGAATGCGCGCAAATCATCGATACCGTTTAGATGGTCGGCATGAGGGTGGGTATAGAGCACGCCATCGATATGCGACAGTTGATGTTGTAAAGCCTGATGGTAAAAATCGGTACCTGTGTCAATTTGCCAGTGCTGTTTGCCTATCTGAATATGAGCACTGCAACGGGTGCGCCTGTTTTTCGGGTCGCTGCTGGTGCAGGTAGCACATTCACAACCGATTACTGGCGTGCCGGAGGAACTGCCACAGCCGAGTACAGTTAGAATAATCTGTGTCATGGCTGGCTAGTCAGCGGTGGTAATTTGCTAAACAAGCGATAGGTATTGGCGGTGGTGGCTGCTTCGATGGTTGCCATGCTCTCGCCGCGAAACTGTGCGACAAATTCGGCGGTGTAACGTACGTAAGCCGGTTCATTTGGTTTGCCACGCTTGGGCACTGGAGCCAGATAAGGAGCATCAGTTTCAACCAATATGCGATCTAAAGGTACGTATTTGCAAGCTTCTTGTATCTGCTGCGCGTTTTTGAAGGTCACTATACCAGAGAAAGAAATATAAAAGCCTAAATCCAATACTGCTTTAGCAAAGGCAGTATCTTCGGTAAAGCAATGAATAACGCCTTGTTGTGCTTGGTTTTCATGTAGAAGGCGCAGTGTATCCGCAGCAGCATCACGGGTATGAATAATCAGGGGCAGACCGGTTTGGTTGGAGGCCTGTATATGCGTGCTGAAGCGTGCATGCTGCCAGGACAGATCACCACTGCACCAATGATAATCGAGGCCAGTTTCCCCGATACCGACTACTTTCGGATGTTGTGCAGCCGCAATCAGTTCATCTATACTCATTTCCGCCGAGTTTTGGTCTTCAGGATGCACTCCGACACTGGCAAACAGATTTGTATGCTGCTCGGCCAGTGCCAGCACTTCATCTGCGCTTTGGCGGTCTACACTAATAGCAATAGCCTGCCCTATTTCTGCCTGCGCCATATTCTCCAAAACTTGTGGCAGTCTGGCTGCCAACTCAGGCATATTCAAATGGCAGTGTGAATCGATAAGCATGATTACAGGGTATATGTTGTGCGTTCGCTCAGCAGTAAACCAGGCAGAATATCTTCAATACTCTGCTTTACGGCAATGCTGTCTTCATCTTTGCCAAAAGCCAGTCCGATTCCCTGAGGCTGGCCGGTAGATGTAGCTGCGGTGTTTATCCATACTACTTTTGTGCGCAGATATTTGGCTTCGTTGAATTCGGGCAGGTTTACCGCCAGTAATACTTCTTCACCCATTTGAAACGTATCTGTTGTGGGCGCAAACAGGCCACCATGCTGTAGAAATGCCATATAGCTACGATACAGCTCTGGTTTATCGGGAATGGTTAAATTGAGCATTTTGCCCGGCAGATTGGTAGGCGCTTCAGCCATAAACTTCCTTTGTGCTTATGTGTGTTTATGCTGCCACACATTAAGATAATCTATTAACAGGTCTTCTAGTTGCATTTTAACATTGAGGGTATGTTTACCGTAAGGGGCTAGCGCATTTACTCTGTCGATTAAAGCAAACAGGGATAACGGGTCGATTTGTGTAGTAATCTCGTTCAATGCATTTTGCCAAGCCGGATAATACATGGCACACATATGTTGCTGCGCTAGAGACATATCCAGTAACCATTTGGCCAGCCAGTCGAGAAAGGTTGCCAGAGCCAGTTTCTGTTTGTCAAAAGCAGCAGCATAATCCAGCATGGCAATCAGACGTGGCTTGACGAGCAAAGGGATAAGTTCATTACGTAACTGCGTATGGCTGTCGTTATCAGAAAACAAGGGTGCCCCGCCGTGAAAGGCAAGCAAATCAGCCGTTTTTTCACCATGTAATTGTTGAGCAAAGGCCAATGCCTCTGCTGGTGTGGGCATGGTTAACACAACCTGACGACAACGACTTTTAATGGTAGGTAGTAGGCGATCTTTCTGATGGCTGACCAGAATAAAAATCATCCCAGCCGGAGGTTCTTCTAGAATTTTCAGCAAAGCATTGGCGGCCTGTGTATTCATACTTTCAGCGGGGTAAATCAAAGCCACACGTTTGCCGCCGCGATGGGCACTTAGGTGAGCAAAGTCGAGCACATTACGGATGGTTTCTACTTTAATTTGTGCCAGCTTTCGTTCACCGCCGTCGCTTTCTGCTTCTTCCGGCGTCACCATCAGGAAATCCGGATGGCTGTGCTGGCTGAATAAATGACAAGAAGTACACACACCACAAGGCTGATGATTGGCTTGCGGGGACTCACACAGCAGTGCTTGCGCCAGATGCTCGGCAAATTCCCGCTTACCGATTCCCGGATGGCCATAAAGCAACCATGCTTGCGGCTGCTGCTGCCAGTGCTGGGCAATCTGTTGCCAAACAGGTTCGAGCCATGGGTAAATCATGGGTTCAATCCAAACTGTTGTGCCAAACTCTGATTGATTTGCGCTGCTACAGCATCCAGTTGCAGGCTGCTATTAATGATGGCGTAGCGTTGCGGTGCCGCCGCGGCACGGTCTAAATAAACCTGACGTGTGTGTTCAAAAAAATTAGTATCCAGTTGCTCAAAGCGGTCGGGGCTTGTGTTGTGACTTAGACGCTGCTGAGCCACAGCCAAAGGCACATCCAGTAGTAAAGTTAAATCAGGTTGCAATCCTTGCTGTACCCAGTTTTCCAGAATAGCAATATCAGGCAGAGGCAGACCGCGTCCACCACCCTGATAAGCAAAAGTAGCGTCTGTAAAACGATCACTGACAACATGCATACCTTGTGCCAGAGCCGGTTTAATCACCTCATCCAGATGTTGCTGACGGGCAGCAAAAATCATCAGTGTTTCAGTGCGGGCATTGGCACGAGTAGCAGGATTAAGCAAGAGCTCGCGTAACGCTTCACCAATAGCAGTGCCTCCCGGCTCACGGGTAAACAGTACCGGCAATTGGTGTTTTTCAAACCATGTACGAATGGTATCGAGGTTGGTTGATTTACCGGCACCATCAATCCCATCCAACGTAATAAATTTTGCTTTCATCTATACTAATCTGCTCAGGGTTTTTTCAGAATATACTGGCGAACCGCTGCGTTATGCTCGTTCAGACTGTGGCTGAACTGGCTGCGTCCGCTACCATCATTACGCGCCACAAAATACAGGTAATCATTACTTGCCGGATGAGCAGCTGCTTCTAGCGCAGCTTTGCCCGGCAATGCAATCGGGCTGGGTGGTAGTCCGGCTCGAGTATAAGTATTGTATGGTGTGTCACGACGTAAATCAGCTTTGCCAATTTTACCTTTATAGCGGCTGCCCATGCCATAAATCACGCTAGGGTCTGTTTGTAAGCGCATATGCTGATTAAGCCGATTAACGAATACCGCGGCCACATTGCTTCTGTCTTCCGCATGTCCAGTTTCTTTTTCTATCAGACTGGCCATAATCAGCATTTCGTAGTCAGACTGGTAAGGAAGATTACTGCGCCGTTCTTCCCATGCGGCCTGCAAATGTTTCTGCATCGCCTTATATGCTTGCTGGTACAGCGATAAATCACTGCTATCAGAGCTAATATCATACGTTGCTGGAAAAAACAGCCCTTCTGCGTGGGCATAATGGGTATCATCTGCCACTTGTTTAAGTATTTGGGCATCAGTCCAGCCACGAGTAAGATGTTCTATATCGGGTGTACCATCAACAATCCTGCGCATCTGTGCAAACGTACTACCTTCAATAATTTGCACATTAATACTGTCTGGCTTACCATTTCGCAGCCTTTGCAGAATCTGCCAGCTTGATACCGAGCGGGACAAGCGATAATTGCCACGATGAATTTTATCACCCATGCCAAGCATATAGGCCGTGCCAACAAATACCCAGCGGCTGTAAATCACATCATTACTGGTTAGTATTCTGCTTACTCCGCTAATACCATAGTCTGCTGGCACTTTCAAACGATAGCCCGCGTTACTTTTAGGCATAAATAACAACAATGCCCATACTAGCGCAAACATCAGTAAACCCGTCAAAATCAGCAATACCGCCCGTCGTTGTTTACGCCGCATAAAAGCTATCCTGTCAAATAAGATTATTTTAGACTAGCCTGTAAGTATAAATTTAATTGGCAGAAGCCACCACTCCTGCCTTTAATCCAAATGTGTGTCCAGATATGCAATATTTATTGGGTAGAATAGTTTACAGATTGAGAACTGTATTTCCACTTTAACAAGAAAGCTTAAGCTAGGGCTTGCAAAATTCAGTAGTTCAGGTAAAATGCGCAGCCTGTTCAGCAATAAACGCTGTAACAATCGGGGGTATAGCTCAGTTGGTAGAGCGCTTGCATGGCATGCAAGAGGTCAGCGGTTCGATCCCGCTTACCTCCACCATATAAATAATGATTTTATAAATAAATGGACGCAAACATGCGTCTTTTTTTGTATCTGCTTTTGACAGCGCTTGGGTTTTGCTCCGGTTTTATAAATGATTCAAATAATCTATTTATTCACCTGAAAAGTGAAGGCAAATTAACTATTAGAAAATATATTCATGCCAAATTAGCGTTAGAAGAATTATATCGATAAATTAAAACTGTTGATTAGTAACAACAAAATTTTTTGCCAATTAAAATTTTAAATTTTTTAAAAACAATAATTTAAATTATATAATTATTTTGTCTAAACATAATATTAAACATGAATCGTAAATCAGAAATTTTAGTGTTATAAATTAATAAATATAGTAATTTTAATTATTTCAATTCTAATAAGGGGATAAAAATTGTTAGATACAAAATTTTCTTTTGAAGGCTTAATCATCAATAAAATAATTGCTCATCGTGTTTACGCTAGAAATGCAGATAAAACCATAGATCCACCTAAAATTAGTAATCATCTTATTAATTTATCAAATGAAGCAAAAACTTCCTTAGAAAGCCGAATTACAAATGCATTAGGAAATAAATCTCATGGCATTGAAATGACAATTAGAGAAACTGATGACAATAGTTTCTTTAATATCGCTGCCAATGCGTTATTTGATTCTGATTCCGAATTTATCATAAAAACCAGCATGCTTGCTCAAAACTTATCAAAGGCTCAACTCAGCGTTAATACTCCAGGCGGGATTTTGATTATTGCTAAAGGTCATGTCGGAGAAGATGATAAACGATTTATTATTGTTATTAAAGCTGAACCACAAAGTGGTTTTCAAACCTCAGATAATGATGATAATATTTCATTAGAATATATTAAAGATTTATTATTAACGGATGCACAACGTTTATATAAAATTGGTTTTTTAGTTGAAGAAACTAATCAATCAAGAACAAAATTACATGTCAGTAATTTTCGTGCTTTTCTATTTGACCATTTATTGACAAGTATTGATACAAAAAAAGCTGGAAGTTATTTTTATTATAATTTTTTGGGTATGAGTATTGCAGAATCATCAAAAAAACTTACGCAGAATTTTTTTGAATTTACAAAAAATTTTATCGATAATTCAGGAATGACAGACGATGAAAAAATAGATACTCATGAAGCATTACGTGTAATGTTAAAAAATCAAGATGCAATGATAAGTGTACACGATTTTGCAAAACAAAATTTATCTGTAGAATATCAAAATCAATATGAAAAATTTATGGAGAAAAAGAACTTTCCATCAAATTCAGTTATTAAGGATACAGAATACATCAAAAAAAGGTTGAATACTCGTCGTAAATACTGTTTTAGTAATAATGTAATTATTTCAACTCCATCAAATAAAACTGAAGAATACTTATCCTTGAAAGAACTTGAAGATCAAAAGTATACTCAAATCACCATTAAAGGCTTGTTGCAAAAACAAGAATGAATACAATTGAAGAATTTTTGAATTATTTCGAACAGCATAAAAATTTTTTTTGTGCTTGGGGGGATTATGTAACAAAAAAAATTGAAAATGAGCTAACTACCCAAATAACTCCTTTAAAAATCAGTGAATTTTTGAAAATTGAAGCCAAGCCAAGAATTAAAGAAATTGAATCTGCTAAAGCCAAAATATATAGAAAAAACTATACTAATCCTAAAGTTGAAATGACCGATTTGGTCGGTGTCCGATTTGTTGTTCTTATTTCGCAACAGATTGATATTATCAGCAATATTATAGAAAAAGAAGTTACTTGGAATGCAGTGGTTTCCAACGATTTCTGCAAAGATAGGGAACTAAATCCTACCGTATTTGATTATCAATCTAAACATTATGAAGTACGTCCTAACAAAAATATTTTCATCAAATATAATGACAAAAAAATAGAAATTTCAAAAGATATCTGCTGTGAAGTACAAATACGTTCGTTGCTTCAACATGCTTACGCTGAATTGGTTCATGATAATCTGTATAAACCAGCTGGAAAAGTACCTAATGAAGCTAAAAGAGAAGTTGCTAAAAGCATGGCATTAATGGAAACTACAGATGATTTATTTACTCATACGTTGACATTGCTACAAAAACATAATACACCTATAAATAATCTTTATGAAAATTTATCAAATTTATATATAGATATATTTATAACAGATTCAAATTTTGATAAAAAAACTAATTTGATGATTTTAGAAGTGTTTTCAAATTATATTAGCGAATCAATAATAGATCAAATTCAAGATCTTTTAAAGAAAAAAAAATTTATAGAAAATAAAATTAGAACACAAATTGAGAATTCTTATCTATTTCAACAACCAATTATTCTATTTATCTATTGGCTAGTATCTTCGAATCCTACCGCCATAACAAAAAATATTTGGCCTTTACCTGCTTTCCAACAAGATTTAAGCTATGTATTTTCAGATCTTGATAAAGGTCCATTACCAGAATAGTAATTATTTATAAAATTTGTTTATACTATAAAATAAATTTACTTGAATATTCTATTTAAACAAAAATTATTTTATTTATTTGATATATAAAATTTTGCAGTGATTCTGCATTTATTCCCAAAGCACGCACACATAAAACGCAATCTGCAGCTTGTGTGATACCCCACAGATAATCATCGTTTTCAAGTGGCCAATCTGGCAATAAAGCGGTGTATATTTGGTTAATTAGCTGCAGCAAGTCCGTTTTGCTGGCGGCGGTATTGACATAATAGAGGCTGGCTTGATGGGTGTATTGCTCCATCTGTCCCAATACATTAAGAGGTTGGCGATTGGGTTGCCAGAAGATATTGTCGCTTAGTAATGGCTGTTGCTGATAATCAATGGTTACTCGTGATGACAAATAACGAAAATCCCAGCGTTCATGATTAAGTACGCGGCCGCAGGCGATGATTTCGCCCAAAATTAGCTGGCAGTTATCCGCCAGACTGATTTGCATACTTTGAGTTAAGGCAGCATCGCGATGCAGCACCAATGGATGCGGTAGATAGCAAAGCCGGCTGTTTTCATGCAGAAAAATACGTGTATGCTGCTGCGCTTCTGCTGCCTGAGGCATGGATTGGATGCGAGTAAAGGCTTGTGTGAACAAGTACAGTTGTGTTTGTTGCGCCAGCTCTATCTCAATATCTATATGATCACCAGCTAGCAAACCCGGCGAAGAACTCATCTGCATCACCGAGAGTGCCTGAGGCCATACCGGTGTAGCCATATGGGGTAAAGTCAGGATTTTCAGTGGCGGGGTATAAAAGCAGCTACCTAAGATGGTCTGTCCGCGCTGGTTGAGCTGAGTGACAAGTGCTAATCGGCTGTGCATTAGCGTATCAAGCCTGCAGGTTCTGCTACATTTTCCAATAAGGCGTATTTTTTAATCCAGTCTATTATTGTATTTATCCCCTCTTCTGCCATCAGATTGGTAAATACAAACGGCTGCCCTTTACGCATGCGCTGAGCATCATGCTGCATAACTTCGAGACTGGCACCTACGTAAGGAGCCAAATCGGTTTTGTTAATGACCAGTAAATCAGAACGGGTAATACCGGGGCCCCCTTTGCGCGGAATTTTTTCGCCCTGTGCTACATCGATCACAAACAGGGTAACATCGGCCAAATCCGGGCTAAAGGTGGCGGAAAGATTATCACCACCACTTTCGATAAAAACAATCTGATTATCTGGAAACCGCGCCACCATTTCGTCTACTGCTTCCAGATTCATGCTGGCATCTTCACGGATGGCGGTATGCGGACAACCGCCAGTTTCTACACCCATAATACGCTCAGGTGGCAGCAAGCTATTTTTGGTCAGAAACTCGGCATCTTCCTGTGTATATATATCATTGGTGATTACTGCAATGCTGTATTGCTGTGCCATATGGCGAGTCAGTTTTTCAATCAATGCGGTTTTGCCCGAACCCACCGGACCGGCAACGCCGATTTTTATGTATTGACGCATCTTAAGTGCAGACCTTTCGCTTTGGTAAGCGCTTATTTGTATTTATTTTGTGAACAATGTTTTTAGACTGTTAAACTCATGTGGACAGACAGAAAGGCAAATCAGCCTTTTCTGTCTGAACGGAGAGTTAATAGCGATCAGGCTGTGAACAGCATCCCAAAGCCAACCAGACCAATTAAGCTGCCGGTCAGGCGTAATAACCATTGCTGTTTGCTCAAGGCCGTACCCAATCCAAAACCGGCGGTGTGCAACGCAGCGGTAACAATAACAAAGCCACATGCATAGCTGAATGCGCCATGAGCACCCATTTCAGCACCATGTGCTACACCGTGAAACAGAGCAAACAATCCGACCAAAACCATGGCTGCTGAAGCCGGTACTTTTTTAAGCCACGCTGCAGCAAGGCCCAGTACCAGTACCGAAACGGCTATTCCCTGCTCCAGCATCGGTATCTGCATACCATGTGCACCAAGTATAAAACCAACTATCATCACCCCAACGAATGTTGATGGTATTAGCCAGCGTGTTTTTCCGCGTAAAGTAGCAGCCCACAAACCCACGGCCAGCATTGCCAGCAAATGGTCCCAGCCACTGAGCGGGTGCAATGCACCCGCCTGCCAGCCTTCAGTTATATGTCCAGGGTGAGCAAAGGCCAGTACCGGACTTAATAATAACAAGGTAAATATTTTTTTCATGATTTTCTCCATTAAATATGAATCTAACTCATATATAAACGAGTATATAATCGTTCATGCTGCATGGCTCTGATATCTGTGGCCAGTGTTGTCGCACCTAATTGCTTTATAGAAGGCTGCATGCTAGCAGCAACGGTTTCAGCAATCTTTTCATGCAATTCAATTAACATTTCCTGCCCCGCCATCTGGCTAAGTGGAATCAATTTCACCCCATTAGTAATCAGGCCCACTACAGCGTTGTAATAAAATGCCTGTAGTGTAGCCGCTTTATCTAAATGCATTGCAGCCGCCAGCAGACCAAATACCAGTGGATAAAATCCCCGTACCTGCTGTGACAACAGTGCTTCTTGAAAGGATCTCACTATGGCTGTCTGGTAATGCGGTGCAAAAATTTTAAGCAGGCGTATGCCGAGTTTGTAGCTGCTCTCACGCAGTTCACGAGCTACTTTGGCAGCACCAATCTGTTTATCTAGCTGCATCAGTGCTGGCAGATTATTGTCTTTGCTGGAATGGTAGGCCAATGATACATAGGCACCATCATTGTGTATCCAGTTTTGCTGCAATTGGGTACAAACAAATTCTTTCAGGGTAGCCTCATTATGTACTGCGCCTTGCTGAACAAAGGTTTCCAGCCCGCCGGAGTGGTTAAAGCCTCCAATTGGCAGCGTAGGATCAGCCAGTTGCAGCAATAAACCTGCACGGGTTAAAGCATGAATATCAAGCTGGCTTCCAAAGTTGCTCATAGATGCAAACATTAATGATGGTGGTGTTCTGCAAATTCATGGCTGTGGCTATGCGTGTGACTACCGCCCACACCTGGTGCAGAATTGGCACGCAATTGTTCACTCAACCGCCGTTGCTGGCGCGTAGGCGCAAAACCAGCTGCTTGCAACCATTCAAACAATGGTTTATCAAATGGTAACAGTAATTCATTTCCGTCTAAAAACAATGGTGTATGTTTGTTCCCGATTTCATAGCAGGCACGTGCCATTTCCGCTAGGGTCTGTGGCGACAGCACCATCACTTCACTAGGCTCAATCTGCACTACGATAGCCAGCTGCTTATCCAGATACACCACATCATCATGATGCAGACGTTGTCCTTCTTTCAGCAGGCGAAAAGCAATTTCTCGCCCGTCATTGGTGGTGGTGCGGATAATGCGGCGGTCTGCTTCAAACCATTGCAGGCAGACGGTATCGACTTTCTGGGTTGTTATCTGCTGCTGTTGTTTAAGCGTTTGCAGATTGCCGATAATGGTTTGGATGATGAGATTCATTTTGATTTTTGATGATTTTAAGTAACAATAAGAGAATATAATAAAAATTATGAAAAATATTTAATTTCAAACAGATTAATATAAAAACATTTGACTCGAATTACAAAGATTTTTTTTCGTCATATTAAATTCAATCCAACATTTTCAACACAAAGAAAATTTATTTCAAAAACATAAAGTTACTTTTACTATCTGAATAAACAAATTTTATGCATTGAGACAAATGATATGAATTTTTTGTCCTAAATTTTAACACCATTAAAAATAAAAAAATTGATTTCATTCCATTCTTAATCATCCTCAAAACAGAAAATACCGCTGCGCCAAAGCTACTTTTTTAGCTGGCTCACAGGTAATATGCTCACCATTCACGCGTACTTCATATGTTTCCGGATTTACGGTAATTTCCGGCATGGCATGATTATGAATTAGGTCTTTTTTACCAATATTACGGCAATTGCGCACAGGAAGAGTTTGTTTATGCAATCCATACCGGCTACGGATATCGTTATCTACTCCAGCCTGTGAAACAAATAATACGGCAGTATCTTGCACAGCCCGTCCCAGTGCACCAAACATAGGACGATAGATTACCGGCTGAGGAGTCGGGATAGAGGCATTCGGGTCACCCATACGGGCATAGCTGATGGTGCCACCCTTAATAATGATTTCAGGTTTGACGCCGAAAAAAGCTGGTTTCCATAAAACCAAATCGGCGATTTTGCCGGCTTCGATTGAACCGACATAATCGTTGATGCCTTGAGCAATGGCAGGATTAATGGTGTATTTGGCTAAATAGCGCTTGATACGGAAATTATCATTGTTGCCGGTTTCTTCTGGCAACGAGCCACGCTGCTGTTTCATTTTGTCGGCAGTTTGCCATGTGCGTACGATAACTTCCGCAACCCTGCCCATCGCCTGTGAATCCGAACTCATAATTGAGAATACACCCATATCATGCAGGATATCTTCCGCAGCAATGGTTTCCGGTCTAATGCGTGAATCGGCAAAGGCCACATCTTCAGCCACACTTTTATCCAGATGATGACACACCATCAGCATATCCAGATGCTCGTCGATAGTATTCACAGTAAACGGGCGTGTGGGATTGGTAGATGCTGGTAAAACATTCGGATACATAGCAGCTTTGATGATATCCGGTGCATGGCCGCCGCCTGCGCCCTCTGTGTGAAAGGTATGGATTACTCTGCCATCAATAGCACGCATGGTATCTTCCAGAAATCCGCCTTCATTCAGAGTATCGGTGTGGATAGCTACCTGCACATCCATTTCATCCGCAATTTTTAAGGAAGCATCGATAACAGCCGCGGTGGCACCCCAATCTTCGTGAATTTTCAACCCCAGCGCACCGGCGGCTATCTGTTCACGTAAAGGCTCGAGGCTGGCGCAATTGCCTTTACCAAAAAAGCCCAGATTGACTGGTGCCTGTTCTGCCGCCTGTAACATTTTTTGTATATGCCACGCCCCTGGTGTAACTGTGGTGGCATTGGTTCCGTCAGCTGGCCCTGTCCCTCCACCAATCATGGTGGTGATGCCGGATTCAATGGCATGGGTAATCTGCTGCGGTGAGATAAAGTGGATATGGGTATCTATTCCCCCGGCAGTGGCGATCAGATTGGCACCATTATGGACTTCGGTGGCCGCACCGATAATCATGTTTGGTGTCACACCATCCATAGTATCGGGATTACCTGCCTGCCCAACGCCCACGATTTTACCATCACGAATACCGATATCAGCTTTGACGATGCCCCAGTAATCCATTATCAGTACATTGGTAATCACCATATCCAACACATTCTGGTTGCTGCGTGTGGCAGTAGCAGACTGCGCCATACCATCCCGAATGGATTTACCACCGCCAAATTTGCCCTCTTCTCCATAAGTAAGTAAATCGCGTTCTACTTCGGCAAACAATTCAGTATCACCTAAACGCACTTTATCGCCTACGGTAGGCCCGTAGGTGGCAACATATTGCTGACGGGAAATTTTCAGGCTCATGGCAGATTCTCGATTCAATTCACTGGTAGAAATGTTTAGTGGTGACTTAATTTGGTTCTGTCCGGTATCTGGATACCAATAATTATTGATTGTTTAGACTGCCATTAATGGCATTATGAAATCCAAATACTTTTTTCAAACCACCATATTCGGTTAATTCTATGGTTTTCACTTCACCAGGCTCGAAACGTACAGCATTACCAGAAGGCACATTCAGGCGCATGCCGCGCGTTTGTTCACGTTCAAATTCCAGCGCCGCATTGGTTTCATAAAAATGATAATGTGAGCCCACTTGTATGGGGCGGTCGCCACGGTTCACTACGGTAATGGTAAGGGTACGGCGATTCTGATTGGCGATAATATCGTCTGCAGCCAGCACATATTCTCCGGGAATCATACATTTCTCCTGATCAGACGTGGTACGAATATTTTGTTTGCATGTAGTTGCTATTTAGCAGGGCGTAACCTGCAATGTCTGAATTCTGTATCAGCGAATGGGCTGGTGTACGGTCACCAGTTTGGTACCATCCGGAAAAGTTGCTTCAATCTGTACTTCATTTACCATTTCAGGCACACCTTCCATCACGTCAGCACTGGTTAATAATGTCGCACCATATTGCATTAATTCTGCTACGCTCATGCCGTCACGTGCTGCCTCCTGTAGCTGGCTGCTGATGTAGGCTATGGCTTCGGGATAATTCAGCAGTACACCGCGAGCACGGCGTTTGGCAGCCAGTTCGCCGGCCAGAAACAGCATTAGTTTTTCCTGTTCACGACTGGTTAAATGCATGGTTTGTTTTCCTGTGTAAATATCTGAACGTTATTTACATTGCGCTATAAACTAAGATAGTTTTATTTACAATTGATAATAAACTTAAAGTAGTGTTTCTGTATATAGGTAGCTGAATGTTTCGGTGAAATTGATAAACCCGTATAAACATATGCTTATACGGGTTTAACACTGCTGAAAACTGGATTTATTTAATATAAACAGCCCAATATAAAGAACAATGCAAGTTAAATCACTCCCTGAGCTTTTACTCTGGGCTGGCTTTCCAGTTTATTAAGGGCTGAAAGATAGGCTTTGGCACTGGCAACAATAATATCGGTATCAGCACCCTGCCCGCTAACCAGATGGCCTTCACGCGACAACCGTACTGTTACTTCGCCCTGACTTTCGGTACCCGCTGTAATGGCGTTTACCGAATACAGCTGCAAATCAGCTGTACTACCCGCTTCTGATTCAATAGCTTTGAAGACAGCATCAACCGGACCAGAACCATGGCTGCTGGCGCGTTTTTCGTTTCCGTCCACATTAAAGACGATTTCAGCTACCGGCTCTTCACCGGTTTCACTATGAATACTCAGTGAAACGTATTTGTAACGATCAGGCGCGCGGCTGACTAACTCATCTGATACCAGTGCATGCAAGTCCTCATCGAAAATTTCGCGTTTTTTATCAGCCAGCTCTTTAAAACGGGCAAAAGCCGCATTTAAAGCTTCTTCACTTTCCAGTTCAATACCCAGCTCTTGCAATTTGGTACGGAAAGCATTGCGGCCGGAGAGTTTGCCTAGTGTCAGGCGGTTGGTACTCCAACCTACCGATTCAGCAGACATAATTTCATATGTTTCACGACATTTCAGCACGCCATCCTGATGGATACCGGATTCATGTGCAAAAGCATTGGCACCAACTATGGCTTTATTCGGCTGCACCGGATAACCGGTTACAGTAGACACCATTTTCGAGGTTGGTACTATCTGCGTGGTGTCGATATTGGTTTCCAAGCCAAAAACATCATGGCGGGTTTTCAATGCCATTACCACTTCTTCAAGGCTGGCATTGCCGGCACGCTCACCCAATCCATTAATGGTACATTCTACCTGCCTAGCACCGCCAATCACCGCTGCTAGTGAATTACCCACAGCAAGTCCGAGATCATTATGGCAGTGTGCCGACCAAATTACTTTATCGCTACCCGGTGTTTTCTGAATCAATTCACGGAAAAAGGCTTCTGTCTGAAATGGGATGGCATAGCCCACGGTATCAGGGATATTAATGGTGGTGGCACCTGCTTCAATCACTGCCTGACAGATTTCAGCTAGAAAATTAATATCGCTACGCAATGCATCTTCGCAAGAGAATTCAACATCATCCGTATATTCGCGCGCGATTTTAACGGCTTTGACTGCGGTTTCTTTCACCTGCTGCGGTTTCATCCGCAGTTTATGCTCCATATGCAGGGGGCTGGTGGCGATAAAAGTATGAATTCGTTTCTTCTTGGCTGGTGCGATCGCTTCGCCAGCCTTACGTACATCGCGTTCATTTGCACGGGATAATGAGCACACTGTGGCATTCTGAATAATTTCAGCAATGGTGTGAATAGCATCAAAATCCCCTGGGCTGGCTGCTGCAAATCCGGCTTCAATTACGTCCACACCCAGCTTCTCCAATTGGCGTGCAATGCGAATTTTTTCTTCCTTCGTCATAGCCGCTCCCGGCGACTGTTCTCCATCACGCAGAGTGGTATCAAATATAATGACTCGATTATTGGTACTGGTCATTCTTGGTCTCTCCAAGGTAGTGTTATTGTGTTGCATAAAAGCATTGATATCGAGCGGCTTGTTTTGTTTCTCAGCCATCAGAATAATTTTTTGCAGTTGATTCAGTGGTAAGGAACCACGCTTACGCCATTTATAGATGGCTGCAGCAGAGGCTGCGCTATCAGGATAATGCTGTTTCAGGGCTTCAGCTAAAGCATTTACGCCACCAAAATAGGCAATTAAGCGGTCTATATTCAATTGCATAACTGACCTTTTGTCCAATTTACTTTTTTCATCATGCTACAATTATTCTATTACGCTAATATACGTAAAATTGGACAAAAAAACAAGTTTATTTTATTCAAAGATATTATTGAAATTATTTTTTAGACATTTTGTACATTTTTATAATGAAGCACGATAAATCGCCACACTACCCTAATATTGAATAGGTCAGACAACGGCTTTCCTATCGGCCTCAGCCTTACATGGCTAAATTTTCTTTCAATCAAATACCTGCAATTACACCTTCAGCATGACATTCGTACACTTTGTAGTAGCCAATTTATTTTTTCTTACAGATGACAACATGCGTGACATCAGCAGCATGAGTAGCTGAGACTTGCTCCTATAAGTGTTTTACAGTGGCCAGAAATACCCTCTAACATATTGCTTCGTCTGACTTATCAATACTGCTTGTTTTTCGATTACTCACCAAATTAGCCTGCACAATTTGTCCTAAGGCTTTTGGAAAAATATTGGATTTAGCAAAATCGTATTACCTATAATCTAGCACGGCGCCATCATTTTCGTTTGTTCAAGTACCTGCAAGCGCGTTGGCATTTGCCGTCTGTATTTGTTCGGTATTATTATCGTTGTGATTATTTAAGTTATACAGAAATTTTTTACCGTGAGGCTAAACGCTACCATAATGCTTCGGTGCCTCCGCTGACGCTAAATCCGGCTTTTATCCGTTTATACCAAAATATTGGCCAGCACACTCAGGTTTTGATTGTTGGCCGTAGCCTTGGTGGATGAAACGGTTCGCATCTGAGCAGGATAGTAGTTGCTCACAGTGTCCACTGCCGTTTTTTAGTTATGCTGGATCCATAGTCTATCGAAATCACGATATCCGGATCGCCGGTCATCTTATACATCAGGCTCAGATTTACCACAATATTTTTATATCCATATAACATAAATATATGTATATCAGTGGCTTTTACATACGGCCAGCAGAAAACTGACATTCTGCTGAATGGAAAAACTGGGTTTCGTGGGCTGGCTGGCAGAGGTTAATTAAAACGGCCCCCCGGAAAGTCATTTAGTGGTTAATCAATGTACACAGTATTCTCATCGGCAGGCTGAAAATATGTTTACCTGCCCTACCCGTCTGGGTCTAAGTACTGCCTCAGCATTAATGCAGGAAATTGACGGTTTGTTGCAGAATGCTGATTTACTGCCGCTTAACAATTGATTCTTCTTGAAACCTACCGTTGGGTTCGGTGACACATTTTATGTGTGATTAACCAAACGGAAAGTTAAGCCGATGAGATACGCTTTAATCAAGCCAGATGGCGCTAACCATGCGGCCTGTTTGTCCATCACGCCGGTACGAGAAATAGCGTTCGCGCTGCAATACCGTACACTCTGTGCCACCATAGACTTGATGTACACCGACATCTGCCAGAGCTAGCCGTGCCAGCGCATATATATCGGCAAGATAATGATGGTTACCGATGTCAGTAAAAGCAGCCTGTGCTTTGGGCTGATGCAGACAGAAAGCTTCCCATACGTCGGGGTCGACCTCGAAAGCTTCGGGTCCGATTGCCGGACCAAGATAAGCCATTATTTCCAATGGGCTGACCCGCATGGCTTCTATGGTATTTTGCAATATGCCGCCGGCCAGTCCGCGCCAGCCGGCATGGGCGGCAGCTACGGTTGTACCGGCACGGTCACACAGCAGCACTGGTAGGCAATCGGCTGTCATGATGGCGCAGGCGACTTTTTCTCCTTGGCGGCTATAGCTGGCGTCGGCTTCAGCTGGCTGTCCAGACTGCAATGCAGATAATGCCGTTGTGGCTGCGATTACATTTACACTGTGAGTCTGATTCAGATAGGCGATTGGCTGTGCTGCCTGCTGCTGCACAATGGCGCGGTTTTGTGCTACGGCTTGAGGATGATCACCTACGTGTGCACCAACGTTCAATGATGCAAATGGCGCTTTGCTGATGCCACCCAGTCGTGTAGTGATCAGGGTATGTACATTGTTTGGTGCTGGCCAGTCTGCCTGTGCAAAGGCATTTTTGTCCTGACACAGACCAAGTGCCTGATTCATGTCCCATTGTGTATTCATGCGGCGGCCTTATTATTCGCGTATGTAAATTACATCCACGTCGTAATCATCGTCATCCCAGTCTTCGTCTTCATCATCGGTCAGACGTTTCTGCCATTCATCAGCGTTTTTGATGGCTGAATCCATGCCTGCCTGTAGACGCAGTACAGAAAGTAAGTGATAGATATCTTCGGGCAGTGAAGCTTCAAACTGTACTTTTTCTTGTGTCTGCGGATGAATAAAACTGAGCCGGTAAGCATGCAGTGCCTGCCGTGCCATTGCTTTTATTGCTGCTTTGGCTTCGATGGTAGCTGGATGGCGCGGGTTGCCATAGAGCGGATCTCCAGCAAGCGGATGGCCTGCGGCTTTCATGTGTACGCGTATCTGATGGGTACGGCCGGTTTCGAGCTGACATTCGATATAGCTGAAATCGGCATATCGTTCGAGCACTTTGACGTGGGTGATGGCTTCTTTGCCTCCAAACGGTACCACGGCCATTCGTGTGCGGTTATGCGGATCACGGCCAATCAGTGTTTCGATTTTGCCATCATAAGGTACGATTCCGTCAGCCACTGCACGATAGGTTCGTTTAACAGTCCGTGCTTGTAGCTGGCGTACTAAGTGTGTTTGTGCCGGCACGGTTTTGGCTACAACCATGAGGCCGCTGGTATCTTTATCTAGACGGTGCACGATACCGGCTCTCGGTACTTGTGCCAGTGCCGGGCAATAGGCGAGCAGGCCGTTCAGTAGTGTGCCCTGCCAATTGCCTGCTGCGGGATGTACAACAAGACCAGCCGGTTTATTCAATACCAGTACGCTATAATCTTCATATATAATGTCTAGTGCCATGGCTTCGGGGGTGAATGCGAGCTGGCTTTCATCCTGTTGTATGGCTGCCTGTATGGTTTCACCGCCGATCAGTTTATATTTCGGCGGTACGATGTGGCCGTTAACGGTGACGTGATTTTCCCTGATCCAGGCAGTAAGACGGCTGCGGGAGAACTCAGGCGCCAGTTTGGCCAATGCTGCGTCCAGGCGCAGGCCGGCTAGATCATTAGGTACGGTCCAATTTTTATAACTTTGTGCAGCTTCATCTGCCGCAAAGGGCAAATCATCGTTATAATCGTCATCATTCTCTAACAAAGAAGTGTCTTTCATGAAAAATTTGTTTTTGGCGGTGGCCTTAGGCCTTTTACTGAGTGCCTGTGCCAGCACAAGTACGGTCGATAAGGATTCCCAGATTACTCAGGACTGGTCTGTTCAGCGTCTGTATAATGAAGCACACGATGAGCTGATGCATCGTAATTATACTCATGCAGAGAAATTATACGAAATTCTGCAGTCTCGATTCCCGTATGGTTCGTATGCGGAGCAGGCTCAGCTGGACACAGCATATGCTTATTATAAAGATGATGAGAATGATAAAGCATTGGCGGCAATTGAACAGTTTCAGCGTTTGTACCCGCAGCACCCCAATATGGATTACGCTTTGTATTTGAAAGCACTGATTCAGCTGAATGAGGACAAATCCTTTGTTAATAAGCTGGCCAAACAAGATTGGTCTGACCGCGACCCGAAAGCTAATCGGGAAGCTTATACCACTTTTGCTCAACTAGTAGAATATTTCCCCCAAAGTAAATATGCTGCCGATGCTCGCGATAAGATGCAGAAACTGCTGGATGCGCTTGGCGGGAATGAGCTTTCAGTAGCACGTTATTATATGAAACGTGGTGCATGGCTGGCGGCTGTTGGCCGTGCACAGACGGTTATTTCTCAATACCAGAATACGCCTAATGTGGAGGAAGCACTGGCTATTATGGTTTCTGCGTATGAAAAACTGGGTGAGCAGAAGCTCAGTGATGATACTAAGCGCGTTCTGGCACAGAATTTTCCAAATAGCCCGTATCTGCAATCTCCGTGGCAGGATCATAATGCCATTCCATGGTGGCGTTATTGGAAGTAAAGCCTAACGGTAAATCTCAAAATCTGATGAACAGTGCTATTAGATCGATACAAGGTATCGGTCTAATTTTTTATTTGGTTATTTGGACTAGAGACTGAAATTCTTTTTAATCTTATATGCTATAAAAATTCTATCCAGTGAGATGATAATTTGGATATTAATGTTTTTGAGTTGAGAGTGATTTTGTATCGATATTATTTATTCTAGATTTGATTGGTTATAGTAGCCGATGGTGATGAACATCTATAAAAGTTAATATCTCGTTTTTAAAATTTTTTTACTGATTGCTAATTGTGTTGCACTGGCCTGTTTGTTTGCCAGCTATTTATTTTTTGCAGTATTGCTGAATCTGCGAAATTTTATGCTCAAAAGCAATGAAACTGGCATTTATTCTTGTGGCTGATATGTCCGTGCCAGCCAGCGAATGTGCATCTGTGCGTCTGGTAGCAATTGTTTTAATTCAGTAACTGCTGCTTCTGCCAGCAACTTTCCACACATAAATATATCAATAGCGGCATACTGATGCTCTGGCCACGTATGGATACTGATATGTGACTCGGCCAGTAGCAATACGCCGGTTACGCCTCCACTACCACCAAAAGTATGAAAATAGCTTTCTAAGATATGTGCCCGTGCAGCTTGGGCTAGCTGACGCAGGAGCTGCTCGATTGCACTACTGTTTTGTAACCATTTGCTGTCCAACTGATAAACATCCAGCAGACAGTGCTGCCCGATAATATGATTATTCTGCATTATTTGTGCCAATGTCCACTGCTACCTCCATAATAGCTGTGACCAACAGTAGAATCTTCTGCTTTCTCAGAAGAATACGAAGCATAATTTATCCAAGTGAAGCCGATCACAATCAGGATGGCCATGAAGATATTGAATTTTTTATAACCTTCTGCTGAACCGAATATAAAGAGTTCCCGATAAGGAAAATCACGGAGTAATCCATAGGCAAGAATATGCCAACACAAAGGCGTGAACAGATATTCAAAATCTGCTACACCAGCTACAAAAATTTTAATAAAAATAGGCAAATTCAAAACAATAAATACCAGCATCCAAAAGGTTGGCGTGTGGATATCGGTACTGAGATGCAATACGTTTTTCACCCGCCAGCTTTTAATGTTGGCTTTGGTAAAATCGTTTGCTTTAATGTTTTGGTGTTCACGAACAAGAACTGCTGCTTTATCAGCAGGCATGGGTTTGGCATCAATGCTGATGTTTTTATTTCCCTGAAACCATGCAGACACCAGTGTCGCCGGTATATTGCTGACGACAGACCATGATTGTTCGTTTCGGGTCAGGGTGGTAGATAATTTACGCTCTTCGCACCCATAATCGATGTAATACATTCTGTCGCCAGGAGAGACTTGCCAGTAAAAGGCTCCAGCTGCATACTCAACTTGAGCTGCGTAATCATATAAAAATGGGACGCTGTCTTTGTTTGCATCAATTGGTTCTAGCGGTTTTTTCAGAACCGGCCAGTCATCCAATGTGGTAGCTATTGCCCATTGGTTTTTTCCCTGCTCCACCAGCCACAGAAACCCTTTTTTGGGTGAGTAGAGCAGATATTCTGTCCAGCCAGCTGAGTCATCCTCATCTTCACTTTCTTTGCGTTCAGCCAGCTGGATATAAAGCGGTACATCCGGCATAACTTTTTCTACCGGTACGTAATACAACACCATGGCGCCCAGCACCCACCAGTTTTCATTATCAATGCGTGCTTTGCTGCCGATTTTAATGGTTAGAGCGCGTTGTTGATGCTCACGCATTTCATGCGTCGCATTCTGGTGAGCCGTTTCTTCACTCATGTTGAGCTGGCTGCGGCAATACTGGCAGACAACGTGGTCTGCCACACCGCTTACCCAGCGTATTTCCCCGCCGCAATTGGGACATTTACCTCTTTTGGTACTGCCCTTGACATAACCGGAACGGGTACGAATCTGGTCGGGTGTACGGGTGTTTTGCAGTCTCAGGGCACTGAGTGCCACGCCTTTACCGGCAAAGACTTGTGGCTGTGCCTGACCGTCGGCGTAATCTAGTGTAATGAAGGATGTACCATTGCGGCAATCTGCTACCTGTGCCTTTTCCGATTCAGGTAAAGGCACCGGCAGTTCGCCTTCGGCTGCATACTGGCCGCGGCGGATATCACGGATATCGGCTACGGCATAGTGCCGGTCTCTGTATTTGAAATAAGAGCTTCCTACTTTGAGATTGCTGAATTCTGGTAAAGCTTTCGCTTGAGGAGATGTAGGCTGCAGGCGGGTGAAAACAAAGCGGTCATTGGATTCAGATAGCCATGCACTGCTGCCATCATGCATCAGTGCATGCCATTCACTCCACGAACCGGCTTCGTAGCTGACTTGCATACGCCCGATGAGGGTGAACGGTTTACCCTGCCACATCCCAGTAGTACCGATTTGCAGTGGTGATAGATCATTTAAAACTGCAGAATGGCGGCCGGATAGTACTAATGCATTCTGTTGGATTAATAAAACAGAATGACAATAGCCACAAACTGCGGTGACGGCGGTTGCTGAGCGTATACCGATTTCGGCACCACAGCTCGGACAAGTACTGTACAGCAGATAGGAAAAACTGTTCATACAGCCATTTAGTCAGTGAGTTTTCTGAGAATCTCGGCCTTAGCTGAATCATAGTCGCTCTGACTGATAAGATTCTGCTCCAGCAGGGTTTTCAGCTGTGACAATCGAGCGGTTATATCTGCTGTTTCTGGTTTAGAGGCCGGTGCGGCAGTGGCAGTACCGGTGATACCTGAAGTCATGACATTAGCAATATTCATACCGGCAGCTAATCCAGCTCCGATGCCGGCTACTCCGCCTTCATTCTGTGCAGCCAGTGGAATAGCCTGAGCCGTCTGGTATTGGGTGTAGCGTCCCATGTCGCCAACGATACCCATGCCCATGCGTTCATCCAGCCGTTCTTGCAGGCTCTCTGGTAGGGTAATGCTTTCTACGGTGAAATTTTCCAGCGCAAGTCCCATGGCGGTGAATGCCGGTTGTAATAGGGTAGTCATTTGTTCCGACAGCAGCATCTGATTAGCAGCCATATCCAGAAAAGGAATATTTGCGTTGCCAAAAGCGGAGGCAAGCTGGGTAACAGCCAGATTGCGCAGCTGTTCTTCCAGTGTTTCGGTGCGGTATTCTTCGCATACACCGCTTACTTGGCTAAAAAACAATTCTGGCTGGGCAATACGGAATGAATACATACCAAATGAACGCACAGAAACAGCACCGAAATCATTGTCGCGGATGGTAACCGGCTGTGCGGTGCCCCAGCGTCTGGAAAGCTGCTGACGCATATTGAAGAAGTACACGTCGGATTTGAATGGTGATTGAAATAATTTACCCCAGTGTTTGAGATCGGTTAGTAAGGGCAGATTCTGGGTATTAAGTGTGAATGTACCGGTACCAAACAGGTCGGCGATGGCGCCTTCGTCTACAAACAAGGCATTTTGTGATTCGCGGACAATGAGTGCGGCTCCGTTTTGAATTTCCTGATCCTTAATCGGAAAACGCCACATCAGGACTTCAGGGTCGGGGTTTTCCCACTGGATTACATCAATGAATTGTTTCTTGATGAAGCCACCGAGTTTGTTAATGCCAAAAATTGAGTTCAGAACCATTTTTGTATCCCGTTCAGATGTTTGATTGTTAACTTAGTGCAGCTGCATTAAGGATGCCGATAGACACTGACAGCCCGAAAAATAAGGCGCCGACGGCGATATTGTTGTTCGCCAGTTCGAAATTGGCCTTGGGGATAAGCAATGTGGCAATAAAGTACACCAGAATCTGCACAATCATAGCTGCCGCGCCCCAGATGATGAAACTGATGAGATTGACAGATTGCAACATGCTGGAAATGAGGGTGATGCAGAATCCGATCATGGCGCCGCTCATTGAGACGGCACAGGCAAGGTTGCCCTGCTTAATCAATTTTAGTTCGGCTACCGGAGTTATTCGTATATAAAAAATAATAAATACGATAAGTAGCAACAGGGCAACGCCAAAATATTTTAAATATTGTATGTACTGCCAGAGAGTAATTACCATAGTTTATTATCCTGACTGTTTAGTTTTTTAACATACCGTATAATAATGTTTTTGTATAGTTTATTATTTACTTTTTTTTGCAATTTGTTAGCTTTAGATTGAAATGTGGTATCTGGTTTGTTGCTAGAGCAGAAATATTTATTAAGTATTTTTTAATCGGGATGCTTTATTTTTATTACAGAGCTGGTTTCAACGGACGGCAGGTGGCTGCTGTGATGCTGAAAAAATATTAAAAGGATAATTTGTGAATCCTGCTTTGATTGTTTCTGTGTTTGTTGTGGCCAGTTGTGGGCTGGCTTATGAATTGATTATGGCGGCACTGGCCAGCTATTTGCTTGGTGACTCGATACTCCAGTTTTCGTCGATTATCGGTGTGTATATGTTTGCGATGGGCATTGGTGCGCATCTGACTCGTTATATATCCGACCGTGATGCGCTGAGCCGCTTTATTGATATTGAAATTCTGGTGGGAATTGTCGGCGGTGTTTCGGCGCTGCTTTTGTTTGTTTTATTTGGTTTTTCTGCGGCACCTTTTCGTTCGGTGCTATACGGGCTGGTGCTGATTATCGGTATTATTACGGGAATGGAGCTGCCGCTGGTGATGCGGGTGCTGAATCTGCGTGAGGTGGAGTTTAAAGAAGTGGTCAGCCGTGTACTGACTTTTGACTATCTAGGAGCGCTGGCTGTTTCGTTGTTGTTTCCTCTGATTCTAGCTCCAAAGCTGGGCATGGCAAGAAGTGCGCTGTTGTTCGGGATTTTAAATACGGCAGTGGCACTGCTGACAGCGCGGCTGTTTAAGCAGGAACTACCTCGTTACCAGCGTCTACGTATGCGCGGCAATATAGTGCTGTTGGTTTTATTGCTGTTTTTCTGTTACGCCAATCACATTACGAATAAAGCAGAACAACATTATTTTGGTGACCCAGTGGTGTTTAGCACCGCTTCTCCTTATCAGCGGCTGGTGATTACGAAATGGCATAATGATACAAGATTGTTTCTTAATGGTAATTTACAGTTTTCTTCAGTAGATGAGGCACGCTATCACGAAGCACTGGTACTGCCGGTGATGGAGCAGAATCCGCAGGCCTCCCGCATTTTGATACTAGGTGGCGGAGATGGGCTGGCAGCACGGGAGGTGCTGAAATATCCACAGGTAAGCCGGATTACGCTGGTGGATCTGGATGCAAGTATGACGCGTGTTTTCCGTACTTCGGCAACTTTGCGTGAGCTGAATCAGAATTCGCTTAATCACCCGAAACTGCGCATTATTAATGCGGATGCGGCGCAATGGCTGCAACACAATCAGGAAAAATTCGATGTGGTGATTATCGATTTTCCTGACCCTTCCAATTTTTCCCTCGGCAAACTGTATTCGGTACCAATGTACCGTATGGTGGCGCGACATTTAAATCCGCATGGTAATCTGGTGGTGCAGTCTACTTCACCTTACTTTGCACCCAATGCGTTCTGGTGCATTGTCAATACACTGGAAGCTGCCGGACTGAAAACGCTACCTTTTCATGTGTATGTCCCTTCTTTTGGTGAGTGGGGCTATGTGATGGCCAATCAGACTGGTGAGTTTCTGATTCCAGACCATTATCGGGTGCCGACACGCTATCTAGATGCAGAAACGACGCGCGAAATGTTTGTGTTTCCAAAAGATATGCAGCGGCGAGCAGTAGAACCCAATCATCTGAACACGCAGAAGTTAGTGGAATATTTTGAGGCTGACTGGCGCGCGGTGATGCGCTGATAGGGGTAAAAAAATGAAAATCAGTCGCCGCCGGTTTCTCAGCAATGTGTTGGGCGCCAGTATGGTGGGTTTGAGCAGCTATGAGGCGTGGCGCTATTTTGTACCAGGGCAGCCACCAATCAGTGTGGATTTCCCCGGTAAGACTGTGGGGCATGCTATTCGTGATGCGCAACGACAACCTCCAGCTAATATTCCAACACGCCATGTGAATACGGTGATTGTCGGCAGTGGTGCGGCGGGGCTGTCTGCTGCCTGGCAGTTATCGAGACAGGGCATGCACGATTATATTTTACTTGATGGTGCTGAACGCAATGGCAATAATCGCGGTGAACACCAGTTTGGTGTGGATTACCCCACCGGTGCGCATTATCTGCCCCTACCCTCACCGGAATCGGAACACATCCGAGAATTACTCGGCGATTTACAACTGTATCAGCATGGTGTGTATGATGAGCGCTCACTGCTACAGGTGCCCAATGAGCGTTTATTCTATCAACAACACTGGCAGAATGAATTGCTGCCTCAGCGTGATGCTGATAGTCAGCGTTTTTTCCGTTTTATTCATCAGCTCAGCAGCCAGCGCGGTGTGGATGGCAAGCGTATATTTACCATTCCGCTGGATTTGGCCAGTAACGACAACGAATGGCGCCGTCTGGAACGGATAACTTTTGCCAATTGGCTGGAACAGCAAGGTTATCACTCGCCTACTCTGCTGTGGTATCTGGACTATTGCTGTCGTGATGATTATGGGCAAGGCATCGGCCAAATCTGTGCGTGGGCCGGACTGCACTATTTCTGCGCCCGTGGCACAGAGCAGAATGAACACGGTACAGTGCTGACCTGGCCGCACGGTTTACATGAGCTGTCGCAGCGGATACGCGCATTTTGCCGTCTGCAAGCTATGGAAAACATTCCTGAAACCGATCAGCCATTGACTCAGCCGCGCAGTCTCCGTGCTTATGCAGTTTCGATTGAAGAAGAGGCTCAGGGAGTACGTCTGTTAATCTGTACCGCACAACAGCAATATTTCTGGCTACAGGCACGGCATGCAATCTGTGCCATGCCACTGTATATCGCAGCTCACGTGGTGCAGAATATTCAGCGATATGGTTTTCAGCCACAGACCCATATGCCTCAGTATGCCCCTTGGATTGTGGCTAATTTTTTACTGCGCGGCATGCCTCCAGAAAAAAGTGGCAGCGCGCTGGCATGGGACAACATTTTGTATCAAGGTGATGGGCTAGGCTATGTGGTGGCCACACACCAGCAAATTCGGCAAGGGCCGCCACCCTTTACATCTTTCACTGCCTATACAGCATTGAATCATGATTCGCCGACCAACATACGTCACTGGATGCTATCGGCCTCACCTGAAGAAATATACCAATGTGCGGCTAAAGAATTGGAAGAGATTTATGGCATTGTGTTGCGAAAGCGTATGGTACAGGCGCGTATCAGTCTACGCGGCCATGCCATGGCCGTACCACAGCCCGGTTATCTCACCAATGCGGGCTTAATGGCGTTGCGCTCTTATCAGGGTCGTTTACAGTTTGCCCATAGTGATTTATCCGGCTATTCGATTTTTGAGGAAGCCTGCTATTGGGGTAAACGTGCCGCTGAGCAGATTCTGGCACAACAGTAATATTGATTACAGGTCTGATTTGAAAAACAACAGCCTGTGTACGAACTTGTCCACAGGCTGCTTAATCTGCTACTGATATACTAGATTTCGAAGTAATCCATAATACTTTGTGCAGCATCACGCCCTTCTGCTATGGCGGTAACCACCAAATCCGAACCACGGGTGATGTCGCCGCCAGCAAAGATTTTTGGATTGGCGGTTTGCTGTTTGTATTCACCACTAGTCTGAATACGGCCGCGCTCGTCCACGGTGACACCAACTTCACCTAACCACGGCATGCTGTGCGGTGCAAAACCAAAGGCTACAATTATGGCATCACAGGTAATGATTTCTTCACTACCGGCTATGATTTCGGCACGGCGCCGGCCGCGTTCGTCTGGTACACCCATGCTGGTGCGGACAACCTGAATGCCGGTTACTGTGCCTGCTTCGTTTGTCACCACAGTCTGAGGCTGCACATTGAATTTAAACTGCACGCCTTCTTCCCGCGCATTGTTGAATTCTTTTCTGGAGCCGGGCATATTGGCAGCATCGCGGCGGTAAGCACAGATTACTTCTTTGGCCTGCTGCCGCAGCGCGGTGCGTACACAATCCATGGCAGTATCGCCGCCACCAAGCACCACGACACGCTTACCTTCCATGCATACATAATCTTTGCTATCGATGTTTAGCAGATGTTCCGTATTGCCAATCAGATAGGGCAAAGCCAGATAAACACCGCTGGACTCTTCATTTTCGATACCGGCACGTAGTCCCTGATAGGTCCCCACGCCTAGAAACACTGCATCATATTGCTGCTCAAGCTCTTGCAAGCTAATGTCGGTACCGACATTGACACCCAGTTTGAATTCTATGCCCATATCAGTGAGTACGTGCCGCCGCCGCATCATGACTTCTTTTTCCAATTTGAACGCCGGTATACCAAAGGTGAGCAGGCCGCCGATTTCGGATGCCCGTTCGTATACGGTCACGTCTACACCATTGCGGATGAGAACATCGGCACAGCCGAGGCCAGCGGGTCCGGCTCCAACCACCGCTACTTTTTTACCCACTTTTTCCACGGTGGCAATATCTGGATGCCAACCTTGCGCAAATGCCTGTTCGGTAATGTATTTTTCGATGGCTCCGATGGTAACGGCGCCGAATTCCGCATTCAAGGTACAATCGCCTTCACACAGACGATCCTGCGGGCATACGCGGCCGCAGACTTCAGGAAGGCTGTTGGTGGTGTGTGCTAACTCGGCTGCTTCGATAATTCGCCCTTCATTCGCCAGTCGCAGCCAATTGGGAATGTTGTTGTGCAACGGGCATTTATTCTGGCAGTACGGATTACCACAGGCCAGACAGCGGTCTGCCTGAGCAATTGCCTGTGCTGTGGTAAAGGGCTGATAAATTTCCGCAAACTCCTGCTGGCGTACGCTCAGCGGTTCTTTCGGTGGATCGACACGCGGTACATCAATAAACTGATAAACATTTTCGCGTTGACTCATGTGGTGTTCCTTGCACGATTTTTGATTATTGCTGTCTTAATGTCTGCTCTTACTGGGTAACAGCGCGCAATTCAGTGACGGTACGCGGTTTGTGCCCCAGCAGCGCATCGACATCATTGGCTTTTGGTTTCACCAGCACAAAGCGGTTCACATAGTTGTCCCACTCAGCCAGAATGCGTTCCCCCAGCGGGCTGTGAGTATTTTCCACATGCTCGGCGATGAGGCCGCGTAGATTTTCCTGATGCATGGTAAGTGCAGCGATGTCTAAACCTTCAACCAGCTCAGAATTAATACGCTGTCTGAAGCCGCCATCCACATCCAGCACATAGGCAAAGCCACCAGTCATACCGGCACCGAAATTGATACCGGTTTTGCCTAATACACACACTACTCCGCCGGTCATGTATTCACAGCCGTTGTCGCCAATACCTTCCACCACGACTGTGGCACCAGAATTACGCACCGCAAAGCGCTCACCTGCCTTGCCAGAAGCAAACAATTTGCCACCAGTAGCACCATAAAGGCAGGTATTGCCGATAATGGTGGTGTCTTCTGGCCGGAAAGCAGTGCCGCCATGCGGCCTAATCACAATTTTGCCGCCGGCCATACCTTTACCGACATAATCGTTGGCATCACCAGTTAGATACAGATTCATGCTACCAGCCAGCCAAACACCAAAACTCTGTCCGGCAGTACCATTTAGATAGATATCAAAGCGTTGTGAAGTACGGCCACGATTTCCATGAATAGCAGCAATCTGTCCAGCTAAGGCAGCGCCTACGGAGCGGTCGGTATTATTGATATCATAGGTCAGATCCACATCGGCACCGCTCTGTACGGCATCGCCAACGTCCTGCATGATGGTGTGATTGAGGCGACCAGTATCGAATGGCGGATTGGTTTGCGTACAGTAGCGAGCACTGCCATCCGGTACCTTGGGTGAATACAGTAACTTGCTTAAATCCAGCGTACCCTGTTTCGGGGTGATGCCAGCAACGATTTCCAGTAGTTCCGTGCGGCCGATTAAATCAGTCAGGCGGGTGATGCCGAGCTGTGCCATGATTTCACGCACATCCTGTGCAATGAATTTAAAATAATTCATTGCTTTTTCAGGCAGACCGTGGAAATGTTCGTGGCGCAGAGTGTCATCCTGCGTAGCCACGCCGGTGGCACAGTTATTCAGGTGACAGATACGCAGATAGCGGCAGCCCAGCGCAATCATCGGCCCAGTGCCGAAGCCAAAGCTTTCCGCTCCCAGAATAGCCGCTTTAACGATGTCTAGACCGGTTTTCAAGCCGCCATCAACCTGTAACCGCACTTTGTGGCGCAAATTGTTTTCTACCAGCGCCTGCTGGGCTTCTGCCAGTCCCAGCTCCCAAGGACTACCAGCGTATTTCACACTGGTTATCGGGCTGGCGCCAGTGCCGCCGTCATAGCCGGATATAGTAATTAAATCTGCATAAGCTTTGGCTACGCCGGTAGCGATGGTACCCACGCCTGGTAAAGACACCAGTTTTACCGAAATCAGCGCACGCGGATTAATCTGTTTTAAATCGAAAATCAGCTGTGCTAAATCTTCGATGGAATAAATATCATGGTGCGGGGGTGGTGAAATCAAGGTGGAACCGGGCACAGCGAAGCGCAATTGCGCGATGTATGGTGTGACCTTATCTCCGGGAAGCTGTCCACCCTCACCCGGTTTGGCACCTTGCGCTACTTTTATCTGAATCACATCGGCACTCATCAGGTAGGCCGGTGTGACGCCAAAACGTCCCGAAGCCACTTGCTTAATCCGTGAAACGCGTTCGGTGCCGTAGCGACGTGGGTCTTCGCCACCCTCGCCAGAGTTGGAATAGCCGCCCAGACGATTCATCGCCGTGGCCAGTGCCTCATGTGCCTCTGGGCTTAATGCACCAATCGACATAGCCGCGCTATCGAATCGTTTATATAAATTTTCTGCTGCTTCTACCTGTTCAAGTGCCACTGGTGTGGCTGCTTCCGTTTTAAGCCGTAGCAAATCCCGCAGCATGGAGGGAGGGCGTTTATTCACAGCATCCGCATAGTGGCGGTAGCGGGCATAGTCACCGCTGTTGATGGCAGCCTGTAAGGTATTCACCACTTCTGGATTGTAGGCATGGAATTCACCCTGCGGCTTATATTTCAGAAAACCGCCAATTTCCAGACCACGGCTTTTCTGCCATGCACGTTTGTGGAACCAGCGCAGATCATCTTCTAGCTGTGCAAATGTAGCCCCTTCAATACGGTTTACCATATTTTTGAAACACAACTGCATGACTTCATGATGAAAACCAATGGCTTCGAAAAGACAGGCACAGCGATAAGACGAAATGGTAGAGATACCCATTTTGGAAATGATTTTATACAGCCCCTTATTGATACCATTACGGAAATTGAGCATCACCTGCCGTAAAGGTTTAGTAATCGCACCAATACTTACCATTCTGGCCAGACTTTCATACGCCAGATACGGATACACCGCTGTAGCACCTAGACCAATCAGTACGGCAAAATGGTGCGGATTTCGTGCAGATGCGGTTTCAACCACAATATTGGCATCGCATCGCAAATTGGTTTCTACCAGCCGCTGCTGAATCGCGCCCACACTGAGCACAGCCGGAATCGGCATAGCATTACGGCTGACATTGCGATCAGATACCACCAGCAGAACTGCCCCATTTCTGACCGCGGCAACTGCCTCATCACACAAATGCAGCAAAGCTTCCTGCAAGCTGGTTTCATTTGGGTTGTACACCGCCTGCAGGTGATGATGCTGATAGTGTTCGGCAGAAAGCTGAAGCAACTGCTGCATATCGGAGTAAAGCAATACTGGTGATTTAAAATTCACCCGATGCGACATGCCTTCAGCCTCAAAGAACACGCTCATCTCACGCCCGATACAAGTATTCAGGCTCATCACATGCTTTTCGCGTAAAGGGTCTATTGGCGGATTGGTTACCTGAGCAAAGTATTGGCGGAAATAATCAAACAGCAGGCGTGGTCGCTGCGAAAGTACTGCAAACGGCGTATCGTCTCCCATCGAACCTACTGCTTCCTGTCCATTCTCGCCCAACACACGAATCACACTTTCCAGCTCTTCCATGTCATAGCCAAATAGTTTTTGGTAAACCAACAGCTGGTCTGCTGAAAAAATGGCTTCTCCGGTTTCATTTTCCGGCAGTTTTTCAAATGGAATTAGCGATAAAACATTTCTGTCTAGCCATTCTTTATACGGATGGCGCGTTTTCAGCTCGGTATTAATGTCTGCCGACTGCATCAACCGTCCTTCACGCGTATCAATCACCAGCAGCTCACCGGGGCCGACACGGCCTTTTTCAACCACCTCATCGGGAGCGTAATCCCAGATACCTACTTCGGAGGCAATAGTAATCAGCTTATCTTGCGTAATCACATAGCGCGCTGGCCGCAGACCATTGCGGTCGAGCGTACAGGCTGCATAGCGCCCATCACTGAGCACAATTCCTGCCGGCCCGTCCCATGGCTCCATATGCATAGAATTGAAATCGTAAAATGCGCGTAAATCGTCATCCATATCTGGATTGTGCTGCCATGCCGGTGGTACCAGCAAACGCATAGCACGAAACAAATCCATACCACCATTCACAAACAGCTCCAGCATATTATCCAGAGAACTGGAATCCGAGCCAGTTTCATTCACAAACGGCGCAGCGGTCTGTAAATCCGGAATCAAAGGCGTATGGTATTTGTAGGAGCGTGCTCGTGCCCAAGCACGGTTGCCGGAAATGGTATTGATTTCCCCATTGTGCGCCAAATAGCGAAAAGGCTGCGCCAATTGCCACCGCGGCAGCGTATTGGTAGAAAAGCGCTGATGAAACAGACAAATTGCACTTTGCATACGCAAATCAGCCAGATCAGGATAAAAGCGCGGCAAATCCTTGGGCATGCATAGCCCTTTATATATCATCACCTGATTAGACAAGCTGCAAATATAAAAATCTCGGTGACTAATGCGTTTCTCAATCCGCCGGCGCGTCATAAACAGCCGCCGCTCCAAATCGCGCGGCAGCCAGCCGGCAGGTGCATTCACAAACACCTGCTCAATATGTGGCATATCGGCTAACGCAATGGCGCCAAGCATTTTAGGGTTGGTGGGCACCGTGCGCCACAGAGAAATATTCAGCGTTTCCTGCGTCAGCTCTTCTTCAATAATGGCTTTGTACTCCTGTGCCAGCGCCTCATCGCGCGGAAAGAAAATCATGCCGACGGCGAAATTTTTAGCCAGAGTGATGCCGCTTTCCTCAGCCACAGCCTGAAAGAATTTTTTCGGCATTTGCAGCAGCAGGCCACAACCATCACCAGTTTTACCATCTGACAAAATCGCGCCGCGATGCTGCATGCGCGACAGCCCCAATATTGCGGTACGCACCACCTTATGGCTGGGTTCACCCTCAATATTGGCGATTAATCCAAAACCGCAGTTTTCTTTTACCAGAGTATGGTCGTATAAGCCGGACATCAGGAAACCTCGTTTGCTGCACTGATTGCAAAGCACAATTTAGTTAGACAAGGTAACAAACATACAAAAATTTACCCTTTAACGTCAAAACCTTTTTTCATAGAAACGATAAAAAAAACGCTATAATTTGAATCAATTACAGCATAAATCACTACCCAGAGACATATATATGCAGATTAAACCGGCATTTAATCAAAAAATCACTATATTTCACCAATTTACATAAACGTGTTAATCAGTCTTCAGAAAGCAAAAAAATTTGCTGAAAACACGAATAATGTCATCAGCAAATTATTCTAAATGAAAATAATAATCAATTATTATTGTAATTCAATTATATATAACAACTGGCAGCCTACACCTGACCCTAAAGAAAAAAATTGTCCTTATCCTGCGTATCTTTAACTTGAATGAATGTGCAGACTTTATTTGAAATCCTCTCACCAGCCTAAAACATTTTCTAATTTATGTTTGCGACAACAGCGCAGATCTTGCGCCAAAAATAGTATTCAATAATCCCTATCCAGAACCAGAAAAGTAAATTCTCTGAGCAGCACCATGCCGATGATCACCGGCAATATATTCATTTCCATTCCAACCAATATCAATTTTTTGCCAAAATATTCATTTAATCTCCCACTGGTAAAGCTATCTGCCTAAATAAACACAACTGATAGAAAATGAAAATTAACAAACAAATGACATTTAAAGTATTTATCGATAAAATAAAATATCATTACAAAATTAAAATAAATTTAAATAAATGAAAAATATTTTTTGCCTGATCATCATTGCCTTTCTCTGTGGTTGTATGACTCCGAAAGGCGATTATCATATTGTCGCGGAAGATGAATTTGGAAGAGATTTAGCTCCGAATATTAAATTTGTTGCACAAAATGGCACAGGTATTACCAGCACTAAAATTAGCCTGTGTGCAGGTTCTCCAGGAGCTATTATTCGCATATACGATTTACATACAAACGAAGAAATAAAAAGTCTAAGTCCACGTAAATGCCGCTGAAAAAACGAAAAGACGCATTGAAATTTTAGCGGCTAAAATTCACGCGTATCGTAAATAACAGCCAAAATACGCATCTTCTAGTTTGTATGCTGTATTTTGCCATCAATAAATAAGGGAGATGCCCGCATCTCCCTTGAAGTTTTATTCGTTTACCACACCTGCGTGCTCAGCCTGCACATCTGCATGATAACTCGAGCGAACCATCGCCCCAATAGCACCATGCTTAAATCCCATCTCATAAGCACGTTTTTCAAAAGCCTTAAACTGCTGCGGTGTCACATAGCGCAACACTGGCAAATGGCTGTTGCTGGGTTGCAAATACTGGCCTATGGTAATCATTTCTACATCATGGTCGCGTAAATCCTGCATCACTTGCAGAATTTCTTCATCACTTTCACCCAGACCAACCATCAATCCAGACTTGGTGGCTACTTCAGGACGTAGCACCTTATATTGCTTCAGCAATTTCAGTGAATGCAGATAATCTGCACCAGGACGCGCCTGTTTATACAGCCGCGGTGCCGTTTCCAGATTATGATTCAGCACATCCGGCGGAGTCTGCGCCAGAATTTCCAGTGCAATATCTAGGCGTCCACGGAAATCCGGCACCAGCACCTCAATCTGAGTATGCGGGCTGGCTTCACGGATAGCAGTAATGCAGTCAGCAAAATGCTGCGCACCACCATCACGCAGATCATCACGGTCAACAGACGTAATCACCACATAGCGCAAATTCATCGCTTTTACCGAAGCAGCCAGATGGCTTGGTTCCTGCTCATCCAGCGGATTAGGACGGCCATGGCCAACATCGCAAAACGGACAACGACGAGTACAGATATCACCCATAATCATGAAAGTAGCCGTACCCTTGCTAAAACATTCACCGATATTTGGACAACTGGCTTCCTCACATACCGTATGCAACTTCTGTTCGCGCACGATACTTTTAATTTCAAAAAACTTCTGACTGCTCGGTAAACGTGCCCGAATCCATTCCGGTTTTTTCAGCTTTTGTTCCAGAGGAACCACTTTAATCGGAATACGTGCCGTTTTTTCTGCACCCTTGTGTTTTACCCCTTGGCTGTTATCTTGATTCATAGTACAACTTTCTGTGTAGATGGCCGCTCAGGAGGCGGAGCATTCAATTGCAAACTCAGGTAGCCGGTTAAGCGTTCTGCCACTTCAGCCAGTGTTGGACACGGCTTTATCAGCTCAGCAATCTGCGTCATATGCAAGCCGGCATAGCCGCAAGGATTAATGTGTGTAAACGGAGTCAGGTCCATATTCACATTCAGCGCCAGCCCGTGATACACCGCACCCTGTTTAATGCGCAGCCCCAGCGACGCGATTTTCCGGCCGCTAACGTAGACACCGGGCCGTTTCGGGTCATTCTCCGCTGCAATGCCATAATCGGACAGCGTGGCAATAATACTGTTTTCCAACCGGCTTACTAGCTCACGCACGGTAATATGGCGACGCTTAAAATCAATCAGCGTATACACCACCAACTGACCTGGGCCGTGATAAGTCACCTGCCCACCGCGGTCTATGTGTACTACCTCAATATCATCATGCACCAGAATATGTTCCGGTTTACCGGCCATGCCCTGTGTAAATACGGGCGGATGTTCAACAACCCACAACTCATCTTCGGTTTGGGCTGTGCGAGCAGCCGTAAATTCTTGCATTGCAGCAAATACCGGCTGATAAGCGCGTAAACCCAGCTGCACCACTTTCATAGTACAACTTTCACCATCGGATGGCTGCTTAAAGAACGATAAATATCATCCAACTGCTGCTGACTTTCGGCACGAACAACCACTGTAGCACTAATATAATTACCCTTACTGCTCGGGCGGGTATTAATATCTGAAGCTGCGGTTTCTGGCGCATGCTGCTGCACCACGTCCAGCACCCGAGCCGCAAATTCCGGATGCTGTTCACCCATTACCTTAATCGGGAAATCCAGCGGAAATTCAATAATACTGGTTTTCAGATCATCACTCATCTTCATACCTTTCCTGTCTGGTCACGTTTTTACCATGTAAATCACATGCAAAACAGGCTTAATCACGTAAAAAAATTTAATCACAGGCAAACAGCAGCCCTAAACCCATATTAAACAGCTCTTTTCTGTGCCAGATAGGTTTGCAGACCCCGTTCACGCAATACACAGCTTGGACACTCACCGCAGCCGCCTTCCACGCCGTTATAACAAGTGTGCGTATGCTCACGCACATAATCCAGATAGCCAAGCTCATCTGCCAGCGCCCATGTCTGTGCCTTGTCCAGATACATCAGCGGCGTAATCAGACGAAACTCATAATCCATAGCCAGATTCAACGTCACATTCATCGACTGTACAAACACATTGCGGCAATCCGGATAGCCGGAAAAGTCGGTTTCACATACGCCAGCAATCACATCTTGAATACCCTGACCTTTGGCAAAAATAGCGGCATACAACAAAAACAACGCATTACGGCCATCTACAAACGTATTCGGCAGCCCATTTGCCGGAGTTTCAATAGACTGCTGCTTATCCATCAGCGCATTATGCGTAATGCTTTGCAGCAATGACAAATCCATTACGGTCTGTGCTACGCCTAAGTCCTGCGCAATCCAGCGTGCCTTTTCCAGCTCAATCGCATGGCGCTGACCATACTGAAAAGTAATCGTCTGCACATTTTCACGCCCATAAGTCGCTATAGCCTGCAATAGACAAGTCGTCGAATCCTGACCGCCGGAAAAAATTACCAGCGCTCGAGTATGTTGTTCCATTATTTCGTTTCCTTAGTTTTGATTTCAGAAACAGCCGTAAAAACCGCTTTTACCGCCGCCTGACGTGGGAAGTTTGCGAACCACGCAAGTACTTATTATAAAACATTTGCTCTTCCCCTACCGACAGCCAGTCCACGAAAGCCACCAAAACAGGTAAAATAAACCGCTTTACTGCTTTAAATTCAAATATTCAAACATGTTGGTACTGGGAATCGAATCATCCTGTGACGAAACCGGCGTTGCCCTATACGACACCGAACACGGACTACTGGCTCATCAGCTGCACACACAAATTGCCATGCACGCCGAATATGGCGGCGTCGTACCCGAGCTGGCCAGCCGCGACCATATTCGCCGCCTAACCCCGCTTACACAGGCGTGTCTGCATCAGGCCGGCAAAACATTTGCCGACATCGATGCCATCGCCTATACCCAAGGTCCAGGGCTAGGTGGTGCATTACTGGCCGGAGCCAGCTTTGCCAACGCACTGGCTTTTGCTCTAAATAAACCCATCATTCCCGTTCATCATCTAGAAGGCCATATGCTGTCGCCGTTGCTCAGCGACGACAAACCGGATTTTCCATTTGTCGCCTTACTGGTTTCTGGCGGTCACACCCAATTTATGGCCGTCAAAGGCATCGGCGACTACACCCTACTGGGCGAAAGCATCGATGATGCAGCCGGTGAAGCATTTGATAAAACTGCCAAACTACTTGGCCTGCCCTATCCAGGCGGTGCTAAACTGTCTGAGCTAGCCAGACTTGGCCACAGCGGCAGCCTGCATTTTCCGCGCCCTATGCTGCATTCGCACGATCTGAACATGAGTTTTTCCGGTTTAAAAACCGCCGTACTCACTGCCGTCAACAAAATCAAAGCAGAAACTGGCTGCGGCGAAGCTTTACCCGAACAAATCAGACATGATATCTGCCGCGAATTCCAGAACGCCGTTGTCGATGTACTGACCAGCAAAGCCAAACAGGCACTACAGCAAACCGGCTACAAACAACTAGTCGTAGCTGGCGGTGTGGGTGCCAATTGGCAGTTGCGCCAAAGCCTCAGCAGCCTTCCTGAAGTGCATACATTCTTTCCTCCGCTAGCCTACTGCACCGACAACGGTGCCATGATTGCCTTTGCCGGAGCTATGCATCTGTCCAGCGCCCGCCCTACCGGCAGTTTTAATGTTAGACCGCGCTGGCCGCTTAGCCAGATTGTCAACTAACCCGCCCCCCTTGCCTCTCAACTTGTAGCGTTTGATATGTATGATTGAAATAAAAAATCTCAGCTTACAGCGCGGTAGCAAACAGCTTCTGCAACACGCCAGCCTGACAATCTATCCCGGTCAGCGCGTCGGCCTGATTGGCAAAAATGGCACCGGCAAATCCAGCCTGTTTGCCCTGCTGGAAGGAAAAATCAGCCATGATAGTGGCGACCTACGCCTACCCAAACACTGGCAGCTAGCCACCGTCAAGCAGGAAACACCGGCACTTGATATCCCTGCGCTGGACTACGTACTTCAAGGCGACACAGAATTACAGCAACTACAACAACTGCTGCAACAGGCCGAAGCAGGCAACGACGGACTCAAACAGGCCGAACTTCATGCACGTCTAGATGAAATCGGTGCCTACAGCGCACCAGCACGTGCCGCCAAATTACTAAACGGCCTAGGTTTCTCACAACAAGAACAGCATCAGCCAGTAAAATCATTCAGCGGTGGCTGGCGTATGCGCCTAAATCTGGCTCAGGCACTCATGTGCCGTACTGACCTGCTTCTACTAGACGAACCCACCAACCATCTGGATTTAGAAACTGTCCTGTGGCTAGAGCAACATCTGGCCGGTCTCGAAACCACCCAGATAATCATCTCGCACGACCGCGATTTCCTCAACGCCACCACCACCCAAACCGTCGAACTGGCACAGCAACAACTGACTCTTTACGGTGGCAACTACGATTTCTACCAGCAAGAGCGCGCACAGCGACTCGCACAGCAGCAGGCCGCCTATATCAAACAACAGGCACACATACAGCATCTGCAATCCTTTATCGACCGCTTCAAAGCTAAAGCCACCAAAGCAGTACAGGCACAGAGTCGCATCAAAGCATTGGCCAGATTAGAACGTATCGCACCAGCTCATCTGGACAGCGAATTTTCATTTGAATTTGCCCAGCCCGACCATCTGCCCAATCCGCTGCTAAAACTTGAAAACATCAATCTAGGTTATGGCAACCGAACGGTATTGCATAACATCGATCTCTCAGTCGAATCAGGTGCACGCTATGGTCTGCTAGGTGTCAATGGCAGCGGTAAATCCACCCTAATAAAAGCCATCTCCGGCAGCCTGCAACCATTAAGCGGCCAGATTGTGCGAGCCGAAAAACTCAAAATCGGCTACTTTGTACAGCACCAGCTTGAAACCCTACGTGCCGACCAAAGCCCAATATGGCACATTCAGCAACTGTCTCCAGACGTGCGCGAACAGGAAATTCGCAATTTCCTTGGCAGCTTTGCCTTTTTCGGCGATATGGCAATGCAACCTATAGCCCCCTTTTCAGGTGGCGAAAAAGCAAGGCTGGCACTGGCCATGATTGTGTGGCAGAAGCCCAACCTTTTACTGCTGGACGAACCCACTAACCATCTGGATTTAGACATGCGCCACGCCCTGACACTAGCATTACAAAGCTTTCAGGGCGCATTAATCGTAGTGTCGCATGACCGTAGCCTGCTCGAATCCACCACCGACGCCCTGATATACCTCAATCAGGGCGAGCTCAGACACTTCGACGGCGACCTGAGCAACTACCGCCAGTGGCGTCTGACACAAGAGCAAACCAGTATCGACCAGCCGCAAAACTCCAGCGACAGCATTAAGCGCAAAGAGCAAAAACGCATCGAGGCACAACAGCGGCAGGAACGAGCCAAACTGACCAAACCCTTGATGAAAAATATCGAAAAAGCCGAACGCGACATGGAAACCTGGCAACAGCAGCAGCAGGAAGGCGAAGCCTTTCTCGCCAGCGAAGAAGCCTACCTTGACGAAAACCGCACAAAATTACAACAAACCATTACCCAACTAGCCGAGCTCAAAGTAAAATTAACCCAAACTGAAGAAAAATGGCTTGAATGGCAGCAACAGCTTGAAGACATCAGCCAACAAAACTGAATGATTGATGTACAAGGTTTAATAATGACATATAAAAAAGCGCTTCCCATACTGATCATTTCTGGCAGCCTGCTAATCAGTGCGCAAGTACCGGCAAAAGTATATACCTGCCTTGAAAACGGCGAAGTTGTCTATACATCAAAACCTAAAGGCAACTGTGCCGTCGCTAGCTTGCCTGCTATCGGCAGCTATAGCGACAGCCGCCCCAGCTACCGCAGTAGTAGTAGCTCTTCAACAAGCGTGCGTAGTCGACCACGCCCAGCCACACGCGTAGCCACAGCATACAGCGGGCCCCAGCCCTCGGTAAATATCGTACCCAAAGGCAGTGACAATACCCGCCGTGCAATCCTACAACAGGAACTGACCAACGAGCGCAACGCACTGGCTCAGGCACAGGAAGCACTTAACCGCAGCCGTACTGGCAAAGGCGGCAATACTACCGAGTTGCAAAGCGCCGTACTCGACCGCCAGCAGAATATTCAGGCAATTCAGCGCGAACTTGGCCGCATGTAACCCCCTTACAAAGGACAAATCATGAAAAAAAACCTCATTCTGGCTGCACTATGCTCCCTACTGAGCACTACTGCACTAGCACAGATATACGAATGTACCGACAGCCGTGGCAACCACAGCTATTCAGAAGTACCAAATGGCAAAAACTGTCGCCAGGCCAATAATCTAGGGGGAAATTTTTCCACTACACCAGCTTACAAACCTGCTGTGGATAACCATTCTGCTCCCACAGATAACTACGAAGCAGAAAAGCAGCCTAACCAGTCGGCAATAGCTTCAGCACGAAAAAATCTTGCAGATGCCAAAAAAGCGCTGGAAGAAGGCAAAAAAGTACGTTTGGGCAACGAACGCAACTACGTACGCTATCAGGAACGCATCAAAGGATTAGAAGATGCCGTACAAGCCAAACAACAGGAACTAGACAAAGCCATGAATGGCAACTAAACCACGGATATCCCTGCTTACAGTTTTTTTCCTGCAACCTTTAAGCAGGGATAATTAATAAAACGAAGGTTTTATTAATTTATTTATTAATGAATCTGTTCTTTGCCTTTTATCGCACTTGATGGCAAAGAAATCAGTAATGCTTGTTGTTGGCCTTGTTTATCCTTTGGCGTTTTTATTTCAAGTAAAGTCTCTGTACCAATTCCAGAAAATAAAATATTTACATTTTCTATATAGCATAGCTCAAAACATTTAAATTCTGAATTCAATGCTGAATTTTTAGTTATTTTAGCAATTCTGGATTGTAATAATTTTTGATAATTTTTATCTATGTATATCGTTACTGCAGCTTGTCTAACCCCTGCCAATGTCAGCGTTATATCTGTAAGGCTGATCATAATATTATTAACACAGAATAGCAGCAAAATTAATGAGTAAATTATGATTATTAATTTCGAAGGAATTTCAATTTTACCAATTTTAAAATAAAGTATATTTATGTTTTTTGCACTTGGTTTAAGTTGGTTTATTTTGAAAAGAGTATTCCATTTTTGATTAAAAATACAAAAACCAATAAGAATCAAAACAGCTCCATAATTAGCAATAAAAGAAATCAATGTTTTAAACAAACTTCTTGTTTGGAACCAACTATAAAATATAAGTGACAAACAGAATAAATTAGCTATTATGCTTAAAAAAATATAAATTTTTTCTTTAGGCAAAATAATGGGACGAAGATTACATTTATTAAAACATTTATTAAAACATTTATTAATCGGTTTTGGAAATAAAATTAAAAATATTCGACCGGCCATGTATTGCTGGAAAATAAATATAAAACATAAAAATCCAAATATTACAAAAATATACATACAAAACAATACATCCCCCACCGATATACCAACCGGATAGAATTGATATGTTATACAGTACCAAAATATTATAATTACACCAATAATATTTCCAACTAAACCTAATAACGCAACAGCATTGCGAATAGTTTTTATTCTAGATTCCAGATTACTAATCATGCTTTTTCCCCTAAAACCCTTAGACTTAATGAAAAAACCACCAATGTTAATTTATATAGATTAACATTAGCGGTTGAATTTTAACAAATATGTTACTAAAAGCTCATTCAAGCTTCGGATGTAAATCAATGTACTGCTGTTTGCGCATTTCCAGCGTCTGTATCTGTTCCTGCAATCGTGCAATTTCTGCGTCGATATCTTCCACACTCTGCTCAATATGCTCATAAGTCTGTGCCAGCAGCTCACGCGCTTCCTGTTTACTCGAAGCAGAAGGTGAAACACCGCGTAACGGGCGGTTAGCTGTTTCTTTCAGGCAGATACCGGTCACAATTCCGATTACGCCCACCAGCATCAGATAATAGGCCGGAATAAACAGATTATTGCTGGCGTCCACCAGTGCTGCTGCGATGGTTGGCGTTAATCCGGCAATAATAATCGCAATATTAAACGCACTGGCTAGAGCACTGTAGCGAATACGTGTTGGAAACAAGGCCGGTAAAGTAGAGGCCATTACGCCAGTAAAGGAATTCAATATTACTGCAAGAATAAACAGACCGAGGAATATCAACCCTACTTTGCCGCTGGTAATCAGCTGAAAACACGGTATGGCCAGTACCAGCAGAGCAATCGACCCACCAATCACAAAGGGCTTACGGCCGATTTTGTCGCTAGTGAATCCGATAATTGGCTGCATAAACATCATGCCTATCATAATCGCGATAATAATCAGCACCCCACGGTCTTCTCCGTAATGCAGATTATGCGACAAATAGCTGGGCATATAAGTCAGTAGCATGTAATAGGTAATATTGGTAGTGAGGACTAGCCCTACGCTGACCAGCAAAGTTCGCCAAAATCGGCGCAAGACCTCTTTGAACGACACCTGAGGGCGGTTGCTCACTGCTTCCTGTTCTTCTTTTTCCATCATATCCAGATGTTTCTGGAAAGCCGGAGTTTCTTCAGCGGCATGACGCAGATATAGGCCGAGCAAGCCTAAAGGAGCGGCTAGGAAAAATGGAATACGCCAGCCCCATGAAAGGAAATGCGACGAGCCCATGATATTTTCCAGCAACACCACCAACCCCGCGCCGAGCACAAAGCCGCATATCGACCCAAAATCAAGAAAACTGCCCAGAAAACCACGCTGGCGGTCGGGCGCATATTCCGCCACAAAAATTGCTGCACCGGTGTATTCACCACCTACTGAAAAACCCTGTGCCAGTTTGCATAGCAGCAACAGCACCGGTGCCCAAATGCCGATACTGTGATAGGAAGGAATCAGCCCGATACAGAACGTACTGAGCGCCATAATAATAATGGTGGTCGACAGCACTTTTTGCCGGCCGAAACGGTCGCCAAGAATACCGAAAAATACGCCACCTAAAGGGCGCACCAGAAAGGGAACGGAGAAGGTACCCAGCGCAGCGATAATCTGCACACTGGGCGAAGCTGATGGAAAAAACACTTGTCCTAGCGCATAGGCCACAAAACCATAGACACCAAAATCAAACCATTCCATGGCGTTGCCTAGCGCCGCTGCTGAAATCGCCTTTTTCAGCTTACTCTGGTCAACAATCGTAATGTCGTGTAATTCCAGTGTACCATTCTGGGTAGGAATCAATGGCGGTACTTGAGACGAAGTCTCAATCTGTTCATTAGGTTCAGCCATGGCAATCCTCTCATTATTAATATTGAAATGGTGAATATCAGTATAACATACGCCAAATTTTTAGCTTTATATCTGATTTTAAAAGAAAACCACCAATAGCATAATTGAGAAAACACCACTGCACGTCAAGATTAACTTATTCAGTCACGAATTTTAACCAGCTTAACGCAAGCTTTTTTTCCGCTACTTTCATGGATATTCCTGCACAGCAGTACCAGCCCTTGCATCCGCCTGCAAAGCCTGCCAGTAGGCCGGCAGCTGTTCATGCAGCCGGTGTAGCTGCCGCCACAACACTTTCTCCACCACATCTTCATCCGCCTGAGGCCGGCTTTGCACCAGCTCTGTGTCCAGTTTTGACCATTCAGCTTGTAGCACAGCATCAGCAGCATCCTGCGCCATCAGCTCTGCCAGTGCTGATGCGATAACAGACCAGTGCTGTATTCGCTGTGGTGTCAGCTGTGGTCGCATCCGATCCACCTGCGCCCGCAGCGCCCCAAGTGCGGAAATACAGCTTAGCAACACATAATTAAGTTGCAAAATAGTTTTGCCCTCGGGCAGACGTCGTCCATAGCGCGCCGGCTCCATCGACATATCTGCCACCGTATTACTTAACGTTGCCGCCAGCTCATGCGCCGTGCGGCGGGCTAAACGGTAGTCCACATCGTCACGCAGCCCTTGCTGCAATTGCTGCGCAACCTGCCGCAGATAGGCAGCGTCACTGCACAGAGCACGGCGGGCAATCCGTCCCAATGTCAAATAACGCCAGTCTGGCCACAGATACGACACCGCGCACCACGCCAATACCGAACCCAGAATCGTATCCACAAAGCGCGACAGCATTGCCGACTGGGTATCCATGCCAATAATAGCAAAGCCAACCAACACCTGTACGGTAATAAAAAAGGTGGAAAAACTATAACGGCGTACACGGAAAGCAAAAAACAATACCGTACTCACTACCACAATCACCAGCCGGCCAGCCAGTGTCGGCACAAAATATGGCAACACCGACCCCACTACCACACCGAGCAGCGTGCCCACGATACGCTGCTTCAGACGGACAGTAGTGGCTGAATAGTTGGGCTGGCAAACAATAACACCAGTGAGCAGAATCCAGTAGCCCATTTTAAGCTGGCAGCCTTCCACCACCACACAGCTCACTGCCGTCAGGATCGCTAGCCGTACCGCATGACGCAATACATTTGATTGCAAAGTAAAATGAGCGCGCACAGCCGGCAGAATATCGCGAATGCGATCCACATCCAGTCCTGCGATTTGTGTCTCGCTGACTGCTTCTGCTGTGGCACCAGTCTTTACCTGCTCCAGCCACAATAGCTGCTCATTGATTCCCAAAACATTGGCTATCAATTGCTGCAACCCTGGTGTATCTTCATCACAACCATTTTCAGCACAATAGCGCTCAGCTGCCTGCTCAATGCCCTCACCAGCACGGCGCAGCATCGGATTGAATACATAGTGTTTGTCCTCGTGCAGACACTCACTCATCTGCTGGCAAGCCTGTGCCTGCAGCACAATCAAACGCTGAATTCGGTAAATCAGATCAGAATGAGCCAACCTGTGAGCCAGCGCCGTATAATCCACATGGCGCGAGCTGATGCGTTCATGAATATTCTGTGCGGTTAGATAATATTGCAGTAAGGTGCCCAAACCGCGCTGGCGATGCTGACGGCGCAGACGGTAAAACAGCGCTGCGCGACAGCGGTTAAACCCCTCAATTACAGCCGTATTTTTCATCGCCAGCGCCAATTCCTTTTCTGCCAGCAAGTCAGCCTCATCTGGGTCGAAAAACTGTGCTTTCACCAGCATATAATCGGCCAGACGCGCAAAAGCACCTGATAAATTATCCTGTACCGGCCGATTGGGAAACAGCAAATGCAGCACAAGCGTACATATACTAAACAGGCTGGTGCCGCAAATCAGCATTAGCGGATTGGTATACCAAGGCAGCATTGGCGAATAAGTCAGAACCGTATACAGCATCACCAGCAGCGTACCAAACGCAATGGTACGGTAGCGCGCATCAATGGCGCCCATCATCGTCATGGTAAACGCCGCCCAAATCATCAGTAGCGAAAACGCCAGAGGGTGCCCAAATGTCCATTGAACTGCCGTAGCCGCTAAAGAAAAATGAATCAGCGTATAAAACAGATTACGTAGCCGGCCGGTAAAACCATCATCTAAATCTACCAGTCCGCCAGCGATAATCCCCAGAAACAGAGCCGTGCTTTCCGCCGTATTACCGGTATACCAAACCCACAAAGCGGCCAGCACCATGCTCAGCAGCATCGGCAGATTAGCCAGATAACCGGCACGCACCGGAATTGTTCTCATCAGACTGTCCTTAATCAGCAGAACTTACCATTATGCTTATTTTAACAAGCCACCGGCTGCCCGTCCGGCGGATTCTGTTTACCAAAAAGCCGGCCATAACGGCCGGCTATATACACAGGAATACAGGCACAATTATTTTTTTTCTGCCTGTGCCTGCCACGTATCACGTAAAGTAACCGTGCGGTTAAATACCGGATTTTCCGGCGTATGGTCGTAGCGGTCGGTAACAAAATAGCCCAACCGCTCAAACTGATAGCGCGTTTCCGGTGCCAGCGTATTCGCTACTGGTTCGACCAGCGCATCAATTTCCGTTACCGAGGCCGGATTCAGAAATTCAGTAAAATCGCGGTACTGACCATCATCTCCACGTACTGCATCCGGACGCTCCACCGTAAACAGCCGGTCGTAAAGACGTACTTTGGCCGATACCGCATGCTCCGTAGACAGCCAGTGTATTACCCCTTTCACCTTACGCCCTTGCGGCTTGGCAGCCAGTGTTTCGTGATCGATGGAACACTTCAGCGACACCACCCGGCCGGATGAATCCTGCACCACTTCCTCACATTTAATCACATAGCTGTATCGCAGACGCACCTCGCCACCCGGTGTGAGCCTCTGCCAGCCTTTAGGCGGGTCTAACGCAAAATCATCGGCTTCGATATAAATGGTTTTGCTCAGCGGCATCAGACGCTCACCCATCTCTGGATGATGTGGATGGTATGGCGCTTCACGGCTTTGTGTCACTGCCTCATCAAAATTAATAAGCTCCACTTTAATCGGGTTTAACACCGCAATCATTCGTGGCGCTACACTTTCCAGATCTTCTCGAATGGCTCCTTCGAGCACACTCATATCTACTACATTTTCACTTTTAGAAATTCCCACCCGCTTAGCAAACAGGCGCAGCCCTTCCGGCGTATAGCCGCGACGACGCATACCAGAAATGGTAGGCATACGCGGGTCGTCCCAGCCAGAAACATGATCCTGCACCACCAGCTGATTGAGCTTGCGCTTGGACGTAATCGAATACAGCAACTCTAACCGAGAAAACTCATACTGATGAGGTTGATGGGCAATAGCAATGTTTTCCACCACCCAGTCATATAGCGGCCGATGGGATTCGAATTCCAGCGTACACAAGGAATGGGTAATATTTTCAATCGCATCTGAAATCGCATGCGTGTAATCATACATCGGGTAAATCACCCACTTATCACCAGTACGGTGATGATGCACACGGCGGATACGGTAAATCACTGGGTCGCGCAGATTGATATTGCCTGCCGCCATATCGATTTTCAACCGCAGCGTTTTACTGCCGTCTGGAAACTCACCGTCACGCATGCGCGCAAACAAATCCAGATTTTCCTCAACAGAACGTTCGCGATATGGGCTGTTTCTGCCCGGCTCAGTTAACGTACCGCGGTACTGGCGCATTTCCTCCGCATCCAGATCATCCACATACGCTTTACCATCTTGAATCAGCGCCACTGCGTAATCATACAGACGCTCGAAATAATCAGAAGCATAATGTTCCTCATGCCACTGAAAGCCCAGCCACTGCACATCTTCTTTAATCGAGCGCACATACTCATCCGATTCTTTCTCAGGATTCGTATCATCAAAGCGCAGATTGCACAAACCATCATAAATATAAGCCAGACCAAAATTCAAACAAATGGATTTGGCGTGGCCAACATGCAAATAACCATTCGGCTCCGGAGGAAAACGCGTAATCACCTGCTGACACTTGCCGCTTTGCAGGTCTTCCTCAATGATAGAACGGATAAAATGATTATCGGCAAACTGATCTTTATTAAGCATAGCTATTCTGAATATGTGCAAAGGCATTTACAGCAGACCGGCTGAAAATACCAACCAAAAGGTAATAATTATATACCCAATTTATATAAGCAATATACAATTATACTAAATAAAAAAAGCATTAAGTATTTTAGTAATAGTCTGGCAAATACTAAACCAAATTAACCGAAATACAAACAAAATTTTACTTTAACACCCGTAATCAGCTTACTTAAGCTCTTCAAATAGCATTTTTACCTCAGTTAGCATCCGGCTAATCAAACGGATAGCAGAGCAACCAGCTACAGGAAAACATGCCATAGCAGATGTCACCCCTATTTTTCAGCACGTAGCACCTTCTATTTAGTCCAAGTGCAGCCATATAAGTAGCATATGCCGAAATAACTCTTTTTTAGCCCCGTGCCGCAGCACCCAAAATTAACCCCTGCATACATACTAATAATTATCACAAAGCTTTACAGCCGCCACGCCAGCAGTTTCCGGCTTCAAGCCGATAGCCTTAAGCACAAGCACCGCAGTTGCACGTAAGTAAATCCACATTCCTGACCGCTGTATCGTTCTTTTTCCAAATGCCGGCCAGTACCTACACCAGAAACACCTCAATCAGCCTGCAGCTGACCCTACCAATAAATAAAGTATAGACCTACCCGTCCAACTGCACACAATGCCAACACAAATTTCATATACCACACCGAGCATAGAACAAAAGTTTAATGTAAAATACTAACGCTATGTTTTAGTAACTAAATCTTACTTACATCCACGCTGCTTCAGCACAACAACAAACTGCTAAAAATACTGGGCTCGCTGCAATTTATCGCTTCAAAACGAAGCCTATAAATTGGAGGTTACAGCATAAGGACGGCAATTAATTCAATTAAAGCAGCACTGTGCCACGCTGTTCGCATCCATTGCGAGTAAGACACAACATCAGGCACAGCATCAAAGGACAAAACATGGGAACAACAGACAACATCAGTAAGCTAAAGCCACAGCTTAAACAACAGCAACACAAAACCGACAACCAACAGGCACCCATTAATCACCACACTGCTGACGCTAAGCATAGCGCTGCCACATCATCACCTTCTCATTCACTGCTGAGCCGAGCCTGCCACTATTACTTCCATCCAGCAGCAACCATCCGCAGAAAAAACCGTATCAAAACAATTCGAATCGCTGCTAAAACCGCGTTATTACTCAGCATTGCCCTCATCATCTTTGCTTCAGTTCGAAATATCATCCGCCTTAAAAATACCAACCCTGGTCACACCATATTCACCATTCCGCCTGCCGGTGTGCGCAAACCCTTCCCCTTTACCGTGCAAAACTTCCGTGCCTTATTTAACGCCCTCAACAGTGAGAAAAACATTATCAGCAGCCAGCCGGCTCCGTACCAACAGCAAAAAGCACTAAAACAGCACCGCACAGAAAACTAAACCATACGCCTACGCCACGACATATCAGTCTGACTTTGCGGGGTAGCTTTACGCCGATGCCACACGGCCAACCCATGGTGGTGTTGGTGGCAATACCGTCACATAGTCAGCATAAATTGCAGACTAATTCGAGGCTGCCGGCAGCTTGCCTTGCGGGCATAATTCCTCTATATGCTGGTATAATCATATGCGCGATGTTTTCGCCCTCTTTCTTGATGGCTTCGAGCCTGGCTTAATTGTGCCGATAATCGACCATGGATTTAAGACTCTGTCGTGGCGCGCATAGCTTTTAACTTTTGGCAAATAGCTTAGAATGCATCGGCGTATTTCTACCCTCTTAATATTAGCGTAGGTAATGAAAATCTGATTACAAGCCAGAAAATGCACGGTGATATTTTTTACCCTGCCAAAATCATCGCTGGCAGATGGTGATGAGGGCGGTAAGGTAAACATCAGCTAAATATTTTTTAGCATATGGCATAATATAACCATTTCTTTCTTATTATTAATCTTAATAAATTTAAACACTTAATCCACCACTCTCAATACAGTAGCGCGTCCCATGATGTATACACGACCATGCTTCTGCTCCCACTTTTCTCACAGATAAGAAGAACCAAGGGTGAATGCACATTTATTTTTTACCGATTTCGCAAGCATCCCCATTTCTGGCACCCTGTATTCAGTTGTCGTTGATTGGATCACTGTACATATTTTCACAATCGTATACGAGTGCTTTTAATGAGCATATTTAGGATTAGTTTTTGCCGAAGGTAATTCAGACAATAGGTTTGAAGCCGAATTGCAAGAGATGATAGCCGGAATAGCCAATAATATGCTGGATAATTTAAAAAATAATATTATATTTGTATATTTTATGTAAAATATCTATTTTCAAATATATTCTAGAAATTTTGAAAAAAAAGTTATCTTTAATATAGAGATTGATTACTTTAGTACTTATATTCAACCTAAAACCCTTTGGCATATTATTATGCTAAATTATATTCGATATTTTATTTGTATTTTATCCATTAAGATATATTTTGATAAATAGAAGCTGAAGCAAAGCCACGGGATTAATTATACCAATATCATTAATACACTATAATCTACTTAAATAGAGTGATATTGGCAATGTACACAATAAAACGCCACTGCACTGATATCAATGCAATGGCGTTGGGGCGAAGTCAGCGTTAATGAAACGCTGTATTGAGAGTACTGCTAATTCAGCAAACTTAGCAATACTTTTTTTATTATTTCAATCTTTTGTGGTGAAAGTGTCTGTCTCCGCTTAGGCAAATAAGTGTCAATCAAAAATGCCGGAATGCATGTTTTCGAGATGAAATCCATGCAGGTATCTAACCATCAATTTATGGCTTTCTTCTATTAAATTTCAACCTTTGTTGTCAATATAAATTTTTCTGACGATGCTGAGGAGAAATTTGCTAAGCCTGGCCGGCTAAATGCCATCAAGAGTGAGTTGCTTACACATTTCATTCTTATACACTACTCGCTTGTTGCTGATATTATCTTAGCCTGCTTCACTTGCCTTTTTATGCCACTAACTAATAAGTATGGTTTACCCTTTCTGATACCTTTACCTTTTACAATTTCTGTATGTTTTCTAGAATTCTATGACTTTTGATTTTTTAATTTTTCTAATCACGTAAATACAAGTCAGATCCTAGTTGCCACGTGCCTAGCTAACACAAATATTGTTATGGCCAATTTCCTCAATGCAGGGCGATGCGGACACGCTAAATATAATGGTAAAACCAACTTTTACTAATCATTTCCTCCCCTTAATACGGTGGAAAACTTTTCGGGATTAAAGACGTCGAAGCACTAAAACTTAAAGTAGCTGCTTCGTTAGAGGCATGCAAAAAATTTGGTAGTCAGCGCTGCTGTGATGGAATGTATGAGGGTTACAGATGAAAAAAAAACCAAATTCTTAGAATTTGGTCAGGTAGTTTATGGCAACGTTATTATTATGAATGGACAGGCTGAGTGGGTGTGTGTCTGTCAGGGATATGCAGACCTAGCGACTTGAGGGTCCAGTCGCGGATGCGCTGTACAAGCTCGGGATTGTGTTCGAGTTTCTGGCCATAGCTAGGTATCCATTTATGTAGGGTCGCAGACCAATCGCCAGCCACTTGAGCGGGAAAGCAGTGTTCAAGTAACTCAAGCATAATGGATACAGAAGTGGAGGCTCCGGGGGAGGCTCCTAAAAGAGCGGCAAGAGTGCCATCGGCAGATTTTACCAGTTCAGTGCCAAACTGAAGCACACCACCCTTATGTGGATCGTTTTTAATTACCTGCACACGATTACCGGCGATGGCAAGCTGCCAGTCTTCATCTCGAGCTTCAGGATAGAATGTGCGTAATTCTTTCATGCGGTCGGCAAAGCTTAATCTCACTTGTTGGATGAGATAGTGTTCGAGGCCGAGGTTGTGCATGCCAACGGTGAGCATAGGACGAATATTGGCAAAGTTGAGGGTTTTGAATAGATCTTTGAAGGAACCACGTTTGAGGAATTTGGTGGTAAAGCCGGCAAAAGGGCCGAAAAGTAAGGCTTCTTCGCCATTAATCACGCGTTTATCCAGATGTGGCACACTCATAGGTGGAGCACCGACGGAGGCTTTGCCATAGACTTTGGCATTATGGCGGCGGACGATTTCAGGGTTTTTACACACTAGCCATTGTCCGGATACAGGAAAGCCGCCGTAGCCCTTGCTGACATTGATTTGGCTTTTCTGCAGCAAACGCAAGGAACCACCACCAGCACCGATAAATACAAAACGAGCAGATATCTGCTGACGGGTATTGGTAGAGAGGTCTCTGATATCAAGCAACCAGCGGCCACTTTCCTGCCGGAGGTCAATAATTTCGTGCTGAAGATGCAGGTGACAACCGTGTTCGGTAAGGTTGTTGATTAAGAGGCGGCTTAAAGAGCCATAGTTTACGTCGGTACCAAGGTCTGACCAAGTGACGGCAACGGGCTCACTGTTGTCCCGCCCTTGCATCATAAGGGGTACCCACTGGCTGATTTGTTGTTTGTCTTCGGTGTAGAGCATGTCCTGAAACAGACGGTATTGTTGCAGGGCATGGTAGCGTTTGCGTAGGAAATCTACATCCTTTTCACCGCGCACGAGACTCATGTGAGGAACGCTGCGGATGAATTCGCTAGGGTCAGAAATCATGCCGGCGTCAACAAGTGAGGCCCAAAACTGTTTGGACAGCTCGAACTGCTCGATGATTTTGATGGCTTTGGATACTTCAACTGTGCCGTCTTTTAGCTCAGGTGTATAGTTGAGTTCGCACAGGGCTGAGTGGCCGGTACCTGCATTATTCCATGCATCGGAACTTTCGGCGGCTACATCGGCAAGGCGTTCGTAGATGTTTATCTGCCAGTCTGGCTGTAACCCCTTGAGAAATGTTCCCAGTGTTGCGCTCATGATGCCGGCGCCAATGAGTACGACGTCTGCTGAGCTATCGCATTTGGTGTTTTTCATAACGCAAACTCTTCTCTCTTCTCTTCAGGTTGTTCTGATAAGTGTTTATCTGGAAGTTAGCACAAAGAAGTATTCACTATTGGTGTGATTTATGTGTTTTTGACTTAAATCATTGACAATAATAAGTGCTTAATTTAAGCACTTTTACTTGTCCTCAGCAATAGTAAATTTAGTTCTGGCGCGGCTATGCCGGTTTTGCAACGATTAGCTGGTTGATTATTTTGCTGTTTGACGATTGTTATGATGACGATGAAATTTTTTGATAACAGCAGGTGATGGCTACACCAGCTTAGGAACGGGAGCCGATTATGTGTATGATGATATTGAAGATTTGCGATAACAGCCGACTGTAATGGCGAGAGTGCAGATGATTACAGCCTGATAACTAATGTTTTTTTGCTAGTATTTTTACATTGGCAAAGCATAGTGCACTAAGTCCGGCCGCCAGTGCATTGAGGAGCAGGGGCAACCAGTCTAGCGGCCAGACAAACAGCCAGTTCTGTATCAGGGCAGTAAACAAAGCGGTGCCGGCGGCTACGGCACTGATGATGAGACGTGGCAGGTGGTGGCTGAGGTAGCTACTGAGGATGGCAGACAGAAGTGAGGGTAGAAAGGCAAACAGCATGCAGCCGCAGAGTAATATTAGGATAAGGCGAAAATCGTTGTGGTTGAGCAGGTTGACGGGATGCAGTGGCAGCTCGCTACTTACTCGCCATATGAAGAGGATGGAGCAAAATATTGCGGTACACACTACGCTGGCGGCGGTTTGCAGAAGCAGCGCGGGAAGTCTGGCCAGAGCCAGCAAGCGCTGGCGATGCGAGAGCTGCATAGTATGGCTCCAGTATGGTGTGCCGGTGCTGGGCGGCAGCGGCCGGCACGTATAGAGATAGCTAGGTTAGTATATACCTGTGGCGCTAAGGGCGGAAATTTTATGCTCCGAGTACGGCCGGCTTAGTATTTTTTGGGCAGCGCCAACCACTATTGGATGGCAATACACCGGCCGATACCGGAAACATTTGTCATTCAGGTGTCACTGGCGCCGAAGAGCAGGTTTTCTTTGATGGCGCGAATTTTGTCACGTATCTGGGCTGCTTCTTCAAACTGTAAGTCACGGGCGGCTGCCTGCATGGCTTTTTCGAGTTTAGCAATCTCTTTAACCGCATCGTCTTCGGTATGGATTTCGCCAACTTTGAGTTTACTGCGGCCTCGGCCTTTGCCGCCGTTTTCGTCGTGATACACACCATCAATGAGGTCACGCACCTGTTTTTTTATCTGCTGCGGTACGATACCGTGTTCAGTATTGAATTGTATCTGGCGGGCACGTCGCCGCTCAGTTTCGTCTATCGCCGCTTTCATAGAGTCGGTGATTTTGTCTGCGTATAGAATGGCTTTGCCGTTGACGTTACGCGCGGCACGGCCAATAGTCTGAATCAGACTGCGGTGGCTACGCAGGAAGCCTTCCTTGTCGGCATCGAGTATGGCCACCAGTGAAACTTCAGGAATATCCAGCCCCTCACGTAGCAGGTTGATGCCGACGAGTACATCGAATAATCCAAGTCGCAGGTCGCGGATGATTTCTACGCGCTCAACAGTATCAATGTCGCTATGCAAATAGCGAACTTTAACGCCTAACTCAGCGTAGTAATCGGTAAGCTGCTCGGCCATGCGTTTAGTCAGAGTGGTTACGAGTACGCGCTCACCTTTTTCACGACGAATATTGATTTCTGAAAGTAAATCATCTACCTGCGTGGCCACAGGACGAATGATGATTTCTGGGTCAACAAGACCTGTGGGGCGCACCACCTGTTCGACCACCTGCCCTGCGTGCTCTTCTTCGTATTTCGCCGGTGTGGCGGAAACAAAAATAGTCTGTGGCATCACGCGCTCGAATTCGTGAAACTTCAATGGGCGGTTGTCTCGTGCCGAAGGCAAGCGGAAACCATAATCAACCAGATTTTGCTTGCGCGAAGCATCACCCTTATACATGCCACCAATCTGGCTGACGGTGACATGGCTCTCGTCGATAAACATCAGTGCGTTTTTAGGAAGATAGTCCATCAAAGTGGGTGGCGGTTCGCCTTCAGGTTTGCCGGAAAAATGGCGAGAATAGTTTTCAATGCCCTTGCAGAAACCCATTTCGTAGAGCATTTCCAAATCAAAGCGCGTACGCTGCTCTATGCGCTGGGCTTCAACCAGCCGCCCCTCGTGAGTAAACCATTTAATGCGGTCGCCCAGCTCCTCTTTGATGTGTTCACAGGCACGCAGTACCGTATCACGGGGGGTGACATAGTGGCTGGAGGGGAATACCGTATAGCGGCCGACACGCTGTTGCAAGCTGCCGGATACAGGGTCGAATAATTGCATGCGGTCAACTTCATCATCAAACAGACTTACGCGCAGTGCCAGCTCGGAGCTTTCGGCCGGATAAATATCAATCACGTCGCCACGTACGCGGAAAGAGCCACGCGCAAAGTCGATGTCGCCGCGTTCATATTGCATCGCTACCAGTCGCGCTATGATGTCGCGCTGGTCGATTTTCTGTCCTTCTTTAAGGTGCAGAATCATCTGATGGTATTCATTGGGGTCGCCAATACCGTAAATAGCAGACACAGTGGCAACTATCACAACATCCTGCCGCTGCATCAGGCTTTTGGTGGCGCTCAGGCGCATCTGTTCGATGTGTTCATTGATGGCCGAATCTTTTTCGATAAAAAGGTCGCGGCTGGGAACATAGGCTTCCGGTTGATAGTAATCATAGTAAGAGACGAAATATTCAACGGCGTTTTCAGGAAAAAATTCGCGCATCTCTGCGTACAACTGGGCAGCCAGTGTTTTGTTGTGCGCCATGATGATGGCCGGACGGCCACTACGGGCGATAACGTTAGCCATGGTAAAAGTTTTACCTGAGCCGGTTACCCCAAGCAGAGTCTGGCTGGATAAACCATCATCCAGCCCTTCCAGCAATCCCTCAATTGCCGTTGGCTGGTCGCCAGCCGGTGGAAACGGCTGGTGCAATTTGAATACACTACCGGGATACTGAATCACATCCATATGTCTGCTACCTGAAAATAAATTCATCCAAAAAATTAACACTGCTCATAATGGCTAAAAACCGCAGTACGCGGTTTAATCTACACATAAGGCCATCTATAGCAAAAAGCAAGCAGCCACAGGGGATTTATAACGCAATCGGGCATTTCAGCAACGGCTGTGACCAGACTTTACTATTCATAATAATTTTCTTACAAATCATCTTATTAGATGGAACTAATACTCTCAACTGAAATGCAAGGCCTGTTGTTCTGCTTATCGCTACTACTAACAAAGCTAATTGCAACAAGCCGCTGGAATTTAGTGGCCGAATACAGAGCTGATTCGATATTTTATGCCTATCTGACTGTTAAAATATTTATATTGCGCTAATGTGCTGCACCTATGCAATGATATCGGACTTGTATACAACATAAACAGTTATAATCTATACAAAATCAGAGTAAACCAAGTGGCCGCTGGCCGCTAACAAATTGGCTACAGGGGATAAGCTGAAATGAGTGAAAACAGCCTGAAAAAATGTGTACCTATCGAAATTCCTGATGATAATCCGTTTCAGAACGATGTACTGAACAGAAAAGACAATATTGAAATTCTCACCAAGTTTATTACCAGCTTTGAACAATCAATTGTGCTGTGTATTGATGGCGGCTGGGGGCAAGGCAAAACCACTTTTATCAGGATGTGGGAAAAATATTTGCATCAGCAATCTATTCCGACTATTTATTTCAATGCCTGGGAAAGTGATTACACTGATGATGCACTGATTGCTTTGATTGGGGAGATTGGTTTATCAATTGAAAATTTGTCTGGAGAAAATAAGGAAAAAGGCAATGATTTTTTAAATACGTTAAAGAACAAATCAATCTATTTGGGTAAAAGCTGCTTCTGCGAAAGACTGGCTGGCAATTGGTTCAGCAATAGGAAGCTTCTTTACGAATGGACGAATTAAAGCGGATAAAATTGTAGAGTTTACAAACAATTTGGGTGCTTGTTTAGCCAAAGAGCAAATTGAAAAATACGAAAAATCAAAACAAATTTTAAATTAATTTAAAGAAAATTTGAGTAAACTGGCAGAATGCTATTCCTCTACCAATGAAACGAAACCATTGATAATCTTTATTGATGAGCTGGATCGCTGCCGCCTTAATTTTGCAATTGAAGTACTGGAAAAAGCCAAACATTTTTTTAATGTGGACAATATTATTTTTGTACTGGCCACAGATAAAAGCCAGCTTGCGCATTCCATTCAGGCGGTATATGGGCAAGGACTGGATGTAAATGGCTATCTGCGGCGGTTTATTGATTTTGATTATTTATTACCAACTTCAGATAATAATAACTTTTTTAAAAATTTGCTTCAAAAGTTCTCTCTCGACCAAATTCTTAATAATACAAAACCCTTTTATATGGACACAGTTTCTAGGGACACTTATTTAAATTTATCCAATAATTTGATTAATTTATATCAATTAACGTTAAGAGAACAAGAGTCATTTAGTAAAATTCTCAATGTCGTCTTAAGAACTCATAATCATTTAGATAGAAGTGAATTAACTCTGTTATTTTTCTTAATTATTTTAAAATTAAAAGTTCCTGATATTTATAAATCTCTTAATAAAAATAGTATAAAAAATTTCATAAACCGTGCTTTAGAAAATCTTCAATCACATTCTACTGTTGTAGAATCTAAAGATTTAAAATCTCTTCCATTGTTAGAAAGTTTACTGTTGAGTGTTTCTAGCTTGAATCCATTATCTGTTAATACACCAATCGTACAAAATTATATTAAAAAATATAATTTGGATAACGACAAAATAACAGTCTTAGAAAAATGCTTTTTAATGATTAAATATGAAGAATTTGGTACTTATGAATTGCTAAATTTAAAAAAATCAATTGAATTTTCAGTAAATTTTAGCCTTTAATAAATCATCATCTTTAATAGAAATGAATTTTAAGCATTAAAATCCACCATCATGAAGCCTATCTGCAAGGCTCTAAAGATGTACAAAATAAGGACCTGTTTAGACTCAGCCTAAAAGCCGATTGTACTTGTATCTTTGAGTAAAGACTTCATCATTGCCGCAGCGACCAACCTACCCCGCTGCCAGCACCGGTATCGGATATTGGATATTGGATTAATGCTTTCCATTCATTAATAAAATAATCAGCCGCCTATTTGGCGGCTGGATATATTACTTGGTGGCTTTGCGTTTTGAATAATCAATGGCTTTATAGTAATCTGAGCCGCTATTACCTTCCGGATGTTTTTTCACTCTGGCAAGGCAATCGTTAATTACTGATTCATCATACATACGATAATCTTTATCAGTCAAACCACCATTCATTGCTTTCTTTTTCATTTTTTTAGCGATGTTGATTAATTCCTGTCTCGTCATCAATCCGGTGAGATTGTAAATTCTGTTTCGAGCAATCTCATTTTCTAGCCCGTTTCTTTTAATCATAGTAAATTGTTGTAGATTTTTATTGAGCAGGTACTCATCAGGTGTGCCTTTTAAAAAGGCTTTTTCAATTTCTGTACCCACTACTCTATCAGCATCCGCCAGCGATCTTTGCCCTCTGTAAGCCATATTATATTGATTATAGGTTGTTGATAAAACCGTTTCCAAGGTTATGCATTGTGCAGGTAAGTCTTCGATGTTAGAGGAATCATAGCTATATCCTTTAGCAAATACGCCCGAACACAGCCCAAATAATAATGCAGAAGCTAAAATGTATTTTTTCATAAGTGAATATTCCTAATTTATATGAGTGGATTAAGCCATACTTTCTTTATACAGCCTGCAATATATGCTTCGCAATTATAAAATTTCAGAACTTTTGCTCTGATTTAACCCATCGCATAAATTTAATCCAACAGCCAAAATTAATATATAAACAATTTTGCTACTGTTCATAACCATTTCTGTTATAACAACCAAAAGTGTCTAATATTTGTTCAATTTATACATCAAAACTTATAACAAACCAGTCTTCTAATATGTCCTGAATCATGTTCCGAATGAGGGAAACTTATCGCCACTTGTTTGCAGAATTGGTCTGAATGATAAAGGGTTGCTACAGCATAACAAAACAGAGATTTTTGCTAACATTGCGACCAGAAATGTATTTAGCATAAAAGAAGTTGTATCAATCTGAATTTGGTTTAAACAAATTTAAAAAACTTAGCCGGAGTGTCCCACAATACGGCCTGTGCCAGTGTTTCATCCTGTAACAATATATTCAGCTGTGTAGTCAGATATTCAGGATTGATCTGCTGTTCGTACTGAGTATGCGGCCAGTCACTGCCCCACATCAGGCGCTCACGGCCAAGGTTTTCCACAAGCTTAGGTACAGTATCGGCTAAAAATTTATGACCTTCATCCGCATGAGCACAGATGCGGTATACCGCAGAGATTTTGCACCACACCAGCCCACTGTGCCCCCATTCTAATAGCTGCTGAAAACCGTAATCACGGCTATGATTACAATCTGATGGCCGGCCGAAATGGTCGATTACCACATTGATCTGCTTTCTAAGCAGTGGCACCAGAATGGAGCTGAGTTTGTTGCTGCGGCAGTGCACTTCCACATGCCAGCAAAGAGATTTGATTTTTTCGAGCAAATCTTGCCATGCAGCAGTATTCAGATCCGGCTGGGTGCCATCGATAACATTAAGACGGATGCCAACGATGCCGCTTCTGTCTAATGCTTCCAATTCGGGCAAGCTGATATCGGGAGTAACACAGGCTACGCCTCTGAGTCTGGGGGCAGCCTGAGCTATCGCTTGCAGCATAAAGCTATTGTCACTACCCAGAAAACTTGGCTGGATTAATACGCCATGGGTGCAGCCGAGCGCATCCAGATGCGCCAGATAAGCAGACAGTGGCGCATTCTGAGCCGGTGTATAGCGCCGGCCAGCCACCATCGGCAAATCCAGTGTAAATACATGTGCATGACTGTCTATTCTGCCGATTGTTGGCTGAATCATTTTTTTACCTTATTTAATATTCTACTTATCGGAAATCTGACCATCCTGATTGATCTGCTTTAAATCACGGCCTTTGGTTTCCGGCAGGAGCAATACACTGATAACTACAATTGAATAAGCCCAGCTGGCATCAATACCGATTGCGGAACCCAGTGACATAGATGCACTCATGTGACCAACTAGAAACGGAAAGATTGAGGAAAGTATGCGGCCAAAGTTATAACAAAAACCCACGCCGGCACCACGATACTGTTGCGGATAGAGTTCGTTAAACAATGCACCAAGGCTTGAAGGTATACCAGCGGCAAAAAAGCCTAGTGGAAAACCGAGAAACAGCATTTGGGTATTAGTCAATGGTACAAAAAGATAGATGCGAACGGTAATTACACAACAGATGGCAAAGCAAGCTACATTGAAGCGGCGGCCGATTTTGTCGAGCAGTACCGAGCTAGCGATACAGCCACACCAGAATGCAACAATAATTACAGCCAAATAGCCACTAGAATTAAGTACCGAAAGATGGCGCTCTTCTTTAAGAAAGGTTGGCAGCCACGACATAATGGCATGATAGCCGCCATGTGCACCCAGTCCTAGTAAACCACCCAATACCGTGGTGCGAATAAGCTTGGGTGAAAAAATACCGAAGAGTGCATCAGCTAATGGTTGCCTTTCTTCGGTTTTTGATGTTTCGACTGTCTGCTTGACCGGTTCCTCTACATGCCGGCGAACATAAAATATAAGTAACGATGGCAATAGACCCACAGCAAACATAATGCGCCAAGCCATGCTTTCTGGTGCCAGACTAAACACAATGGAAAACAAGATTACGGATAATCCCCATCCCACAGCCCATGCACTTTGTACAATAGCCATTACCTTGCCACGATACTGACTGGAGATAGTTTCAGCCATCAGTACAGCTCCGGCAGCCCATTCTCCCCCAATACCAAAACCCTGTAAGGCTTTGAGTGCTAACAACCAATGGTAGTCGGTTACAAATGCAGCCAGGAATGTAAAAAATGCAAACCACACAATCATGATTTGCAGTGTACGGACGCGTCCATAGCGGTCGGAAAGAGCTCCAGCAAACCAACCGCCCAAAGCTGAGGTAACTAATGTCGCACTGCTGAGTAATCCGGCCTGCCCTTTGGTAATGGCAAAATAGGCAATTAATGAGGGAATCACCAATCCGAACATCTGATTTTCGAGTGCATCAAGTGCCCAGCCACTGAAACACGCCCAAAAAGTTTTTCTCTCATTTCTTGATACATTTTTATACCACATAAACATGATGGTTCTCTTTCTTTGTCTAGTTTTGAGAATATATCGTTTTGATTAATTTCTTACAGATTAAAGTTTTTTTTAAAACTTTATGCCTTTAATTTACTCTTAACAGCATTTTTAGCCAATAAAAAAGCTTTGTTTATTTGAACTAAAACAAATAGGCAGAATGATTTTTTCGAATCTTTAAAACTCAGTAACTTATTAATCAACTCTTTTCTTACCGTATAGGTTCATCGAAGTTTATTGATTAAATCAGGCTGAGTATCATTCAGATACTATGCAGCGCCTTAAACACGAGCAACGGCAGGTCTAATTCGTGAAGCTGTATTTGTAAATTATGGTTAGGAATAAGCAATTTCATTTAATTTTAATGAAGATATTTCATTTGTTGCAATCTATTTGCGTACATATTTTTATATATCGTTAAAAATTGCGCATATATCGATATATTTGACATAAAATTCTAATTCAAATCATTAATTTAATATTTAATAATATTCACTGTGGCTTTGCTTTCTTCTGGCACTGTTGACTGCCGCTGGAGAATGGTGAAATTTAAATGATATTGCAATAAATCAGGATTGATACCTGTATGTTGTTTCCAAATTTAAGGCAACATTTTTTATTGCGGCCGGAATAGCTAGCCGGATGATATCCGGCAGATTGTTCCTCCTGTCTGGTTGCTGTTCTCCCACAGCTTGTGTTTTCAATTTTTACATTATATTTATTAAATTAAACATTAAAATATTAATACTTAAAATAAGTTTTGTCAAAATAAATGATTTAAAAAAAGGATTTAATTAGTTTTGCTTGAATATAATTCTATAAAATATAATTTCGTAAATTATATATTTATAATATATATTTAGTATTATCAGTTTAAAATACCTTATTAATAATTTTATTATGAATAATCAGAAATATAAAATCTGGATAAATGGTTTGAACTTTGACACAAACATTTAATAAATACCTTCAAGGTAGGTATTAATAATCAATTGCTAATGCAAATTAGAAAATATTTTGAAATTTAATAGAAAGAGTTAAACCTAAACCAGACAAAATTTTCTTTAAAGTTATTTATTTTACTTGTGAATATGATTTAGCTTCTTCCAACAATTAATATCATCTTCAATTCATAAAATTTCTATGTTGGATAAGTGAAGAACATAATTTTTCTAAGTACGGATAGAGTGGTAAAAAACGGGATATAAAACACATTAGTCGTATTGATATAGGCGTAATTTGTTTTGTATTTAAATGTAACATTAACCTAACAATAGATGTCATTTGTAGACAAAAAATTTTGGGTTATGCCATTATTTATGGACTTTAAAATAATCCAAAAAATGTTGGGCAAGGATATTGTAATGGATCATATCCATGTAATGCAGTGAACTCAAACACCTTTTTCACGGCAACTGATTCACTCTGGCCAGCGGCTATTTTGAGTATTGATACATAATGCGTTATTTTCTGGTGTATACACGCTTGATAAACATAATAACTATTTTGTTAGATACAAAAAATGGAACGGCTATTTTGGCCAATCGCAGAGCTAAACAAAAAATTTTTTACACTAAAAATTCAGTGAAGAAAAAAACACCATTAGCACCGGCGCGGTTAAATTTACAATAAAGCCGAAGCTGATGGCCAATGGTACAGCACTGATTCCACCGGAAGCCTGTATCGCGGGCAGGGTAAAATCAAGGCTGGTGGCGCCGCCGATGCTGACGGCTGCAGTAGGATAGCGTCGCATCAAAAGAGGAATAAACAGCAGCGCAAAGAATTCGCGTGCCAGATCATTGAACATGGCAATGCTGCCCCACACGGCTCCATAGGATTTACTTATAATAATGCTGGAAAGCGAATACCAGCCATATCCACTACTCAGTGCCAGCCCTTTGCTAATGGATACGTTTGGCATCAACAGTGCAAACAGCAGACCGCCAAGCAGACTGGCCAGTGTGAATAAAACGGCACAAATCACACCACGGCGATTCAGAAATACTTGTCGCAAGGTAATACCGCAACTACGCAACTGCATTCCAACCAGCAGCAATAGAATAATCAGTGCCTTGTTGACAGCAGCCTGCGGATTGCCTAACCAGCTAAAAGAAAAAAAGTGGCCGGCGGTCAAACCGAGCAGCAGACAGGCTACCTGTTTTAAGCTACCCATAATGCTGATATCACCTGACTGGGTTGCGGTCTGCTGCCGTTGCACATGCCACGGGTAACGGCGGTCAAACCAGATAAACAGCAGTAGATTGGTACTTATAAGGCAGACAAATAATACTGCTACGGTAAAACTGATGACAGCCAACTCGGCGCCTAGATTGGGCACTTGTGCCAGTGACAGACCAATCAAAAATAAAATCAAATACACCAGCCATGAGAGTCCGATATTCAGCCAGCTAACGGCACGCGCAGGCACAGGAATACAAAATCCGGCAAACAGCGGAATCAAGATGATGAACAAAGTAAGCAGATTTTGCATAGTTCGCGGTTAAGGTGCAGTTAAATGAGTAGCATGATATGGCTGCCAGACTAAATAAAATCAGCAGCACATTGACTGACAATGGCTGCTGCCGAATTCGTCCGGTATAGCTTTACTGCTCCACGAATGCGCGCTCAATTACATAGTCACCGCGCTGCCCCATTTTCGGGGAAATGGATAGCCCGAAGCTATTGAGGGTGTCACAGCAATCTTTGAGCATTTCCGGACTGCCACAAATCATAGCTCGGTCGTCGGCGGAATTGATCGGTGGTAAGCCAATGTCGGTGAAAAGTTTACCTGATTTCATTAAATCAGTTAAGCGCCCATGATGAATGTAGTCTTCACGTGATACCACCGGATAATAAATTAGTTTTTCGCGCACCATCTCACCCAGATATTCGTGATTAGGCAGTTCGGTGGTGAAGTGGTCGTAATAGGCCAAATCTTTCTGGTAGCGTACGCCGTGAATCAGGATAATTTTTTCAAACTGCTCGTAGATATCAGGGTCTTTGGTGACGCTGAGAAACGGTGCTAAACCGGTACCGGTAGAAAGCAAATACAGGTTTTTACCAGGATTGAGATCACCAGCAATCAATGTGCCAGTGGGCTTTTTGCTAACGAGCACTTCATCGCCCGGCTTCAGGTGTTGCAGGCGACTGGTTAATGGGCCATCCTGTACTTTGATACTGAAAAAAGCCAGCTCTTCTTCCCAATTGGCACTGGCAATACTGTAAGCACGCATTAGCGGTTTGCCATCCACCAGCAAGCCAATCATGACAAACTGGCCATTCTGAAAACGCAGAGATTCGTCACGGGTGCAGGTAAATGTGAAGTATGCATCTGTCCAGTGATGTACGGACAGGACTTTTTGAGTGTTGTAGGCTGCCATTAATAATCCATGATTAAGGAAAGCGGTATTTTTAGCGTAAACCGAAAATACGCCAGCCTGATGTCTGAATAAGCATTTTTGCTGTCGGCGCTGGCGTAAGGTGTGAATTTTAAGACAATTTGATGCGCGGTTCAATGGGTTTTAGAGTAATCACTTTAATCATTTCAGCTGGCAGGAAACATTTAGCTCAAGCTTCTGCCAATACAGCAACAGACTGCCAGTTTCCCGACAGCCTGTTGTGAATGATGAAATAATTTAGTTGAAATTACAGGCGGCCGTGGCACAATTTATATTTCAGGCCACTGCCACAGGGACAAGGGTCGTTGCGGCGCACAATGATGCCGCGTGCTTCCATGGCTGTGGGGCTGTAATCCTCATCGTCGTCAGTACCGGCTGCAAACATCTGCGGCGGCAGTGTCTCTTCTTCTGCCGGCGCCTGTTCGAAACGCACGGAAATCAGCAATGAGGCTACGGTATTGCGTATGTTGCTCCACATGGCCTGAAACATTTCAAATGCTTCGCGTTTGTATTCTTGTTTGGGGTTTTTCTGGGCGTATCCGCGCAGATGAATCCCTTGCCGCAGGTAATCCATATCGGCCAGATGCTCGCGCCAGCGGTTGTCGATGATTTGCAGCATGATATCGCGTTCGAATCTACGCATGGTTTCAAGGCCAACCTGTTCGACTTTATAAGCATAATCCTTTTCAACCATGTCTAGCAGGCGCTCACAGATGCTTTCATTGTCGAGGCTATTGTCTTCTTTTAGCCAGTCGTTGATGGAAACTTCGATGTGGAAATCGCTGGCCAGTTTGTGCTCCAGTCCAGCAATATCCCATTGCTCTTCCATGCTATCGGGCGGGATAAAGCTGTCTACCGTTTCCACAATAGCATCGTGACGAATTTCCTGCATCAGGCCGTCGATATCGTTGCTAGCCAGTATTTCGGCACGCTGATGGTAAATCACTTTACGCTGGTCGTTGGCGACGTCGTCGTACTCCAGTACTTGCTTACGCATGTCGAAATTACGGTTTTCCACTTTACGCTGGGCACCTTCAATCTGGCGGGTCAGCATGCCGGCTTCTATGGCAACGCCACGTTCAGGCGCGAGGCGATTCAGAATGGCCGTGGCACGGTCTAGGGCAAACAGGCGTAGCAGCGGGTCTTCAAATGAAAGATAAAAACGGCTCGAACCGGCATCACCCTGACGGCCGGCGCGGCCACGCAACTGGTTGTCGATACGGCGGCTTTCATGGCGTTCAGTACCAATGATGTGCAACCCGCCTGCGGCTATTACAGCATCGTGATCGCGCTGCCATTGTTCCTGTAGTTTGGCAATTTTTTCTGCTTTGGCAGCTTCACTGAGACTCTCGTCGTCCTGAATGGCATCAATTTGCGGCTTGATGTTGCCGCCAAGTACGATATCGGTACCGCGGCCTGCCATGTTGGTGGCAACGGTAATCATGCCTGGGCGGCCGGCCTGTGCAATGATGTCGGCTTCGCGGGCATGCTCTTTGGCATTGAGCACATTGTGCTGCAAATGCTCTTTATCCAATAATGCGGAAACCAGCTCGGAGTTTTCGATACTGGTGGTACCGACCAGTATGGGCTGGCCTTTGGCGTGGCGTTCTTTGATATCAGCCACTACAGCTTCGAACTTCTCTTCGATGGAACGGTAAATCTGGTCGTTCAGGTCTTTACGTATCATCGGGCGATTTGGCGGGATGATGACGGTTTCAAGACCATAAATATTCTGGAATTCAAATGCTTCGGTATCAGCAGTACCGGTCATGCCGGCTAGTTTGTCGTACAGGCGGAAGAAATTCTGGAAAGTAATGGAAGCCAGTGTCTGGTTTTCTTTATTGATTTCCACACCTTCTTTGGCTTCTACTGCCTGATGAAGACCATCAGACCAGCGCCGGCCGGCCATCAGACGGCCGGTAAACTCGTCTACAATCACTACTTCACCATCCTGCACCACGTAATGCTGGTCGCGCTGGTATAAGGTATAGGCGCGCAAGGCAGCCATCAGATGGTGCATCAGCATGATGTTGGTAGTAGAGTAAAGGGAATCGCCCTCTTTTAACAATCCCATTTTGGTGAGAATCTGTTCGGCGTGCTCATGCCCCTGATCGCTGAGAATGACCTGTCTACCTTTTTCGTCTACCCAGTAATCGCCCTCGCCTTCTTCGGTCTTCTGGGCAATTAGTTGCGGCGGTATCTGGTTCATTACCTGATATAGAGTGACGTTATCATCGGCCTGACCGGAAATAATTAGTGGAGTACGTGCTTCGTCAATTAGGATGGAATCGACTTCGTCGACTACAGCGTATGAGAGCTCACGCTGTACTTTTTCGCTCAAGTCACTGACCATATTGTCGCGGAGATAATCAAAGCCGTATTCGTTGTTGGTACCGTAGGTGATATCAGCCTGATAAGCGGCTTTTTTATCTTCATGGTCCATGTTGCTGATAATGATGCCAACAGACATGCCAAGGAATTCATACAGCGGACGCATGATGCCAGCGTCACGAGCGGCCAGATAATCGTTGACTGTAACGACGTGCACGCCTTTGCCAGCCAGAGCATTAAGATACACAGCTGTGGTGGCCACCAGTGTTTTACCTTCACCGGTGCGCATTTCGGCAATTTTGCCGTGATGCAGCACCATGCCGCCAATCAGCTGCACATCAAAGTGGCGCATGCCAAGTACGCGCCGGCTAGCCTCACGACATACGGCAAAGGCTTCTACCAGCAGGTGGTCCAGTTTTTCGCCATCGGCCAGACGTTGTTTGAATTCAGCTGTTTTAGCCTGTAGTTCAGTATCACTAAGTGCCTGAATGGTTGGTTCAAGGGCATTGATTTTGGATACTTCTTTACGATATTGTTTCAAAAGCCGGTCGTTGCGGCTTCCGAGAATTTTTTTTGCCAGGTTCTTCAACATAAATCAATAGTCCGGCACCTAAAGGGCGCAGTAAAAAGTAAGCATGAAATAGGGAATTTTAACACAAGCCTCTGTGCTGCTGTGCGGCTGATTGCATGCTTGTTTCAATTATAGGAAACAAAAAACTTGTTTGGCGCATAAGGTTGCGTATTATGCTGGTTAATATAATGGTTAATTGTTTTTTTCCAAGCAGCTTAGATGATGTAAAACTATTTGTTTGTAAAAACTGAAGTGGAAAATAAAAAAGCTTTATCTATATAGCTAACGATGATCACAAACTAGAGAACATAATTCAGAGTAAAGCTTTTTAAAATGATTCAACTGAGTGCGAACATTCTTATTATTTAAATTATTGATTATTAAATACAATCAATAATCAAAACGTAAACAGCCAAAATAAAACTCATCTTGTTTTGAAGTCTTGTCTCGGCCGATAAGAATAATGTTTGGATACAGGTTAGTTTTTGTTACAGGATTAGTATATTTAAAATATTGATTTATATCGCCCCATGATAAAGTTTCTTTTGATGAGCGAGGAACAGATTTAGCGCCGATAGATTCAGCAAACTTAGCCATATCACCTTTTGCTATTGCATAAAAGTACGAACCACTATCTCCTTGATATCGAACAGCAGAAACTTTAACATTCGAAATGTGCAACGGTTTTGCAAAGCGATATTTCAAATTTATGAGGCCATTTTTTTCAAAGTCTTTTACGGCAATTTTTTGTTTTTTTAGCTGATTAGCGATATTTGCATCACGAGCATCTATGGGTTCAGCCTTACATAATAGTGCTGCTCTAAATTGTTCCGGAGATACTGTATTGCTTTTAGCTACGGCAGCCCAATGATTTAAATTAAAAAAGAATAGTAAGGCACATATAATTACTTTATGTCTCCTCATATTACAACTTTCTCATTTTGAATATTTTTGTCAAACATTTGAATGTTCATAAAATCAAATATATTTTTTATCTTAACATTTATTAATTAAAGCCATTCAATACTACTAATTAAATTTTACGTTTAGAATTTTTAGTCTTTTTTTTCACTTAAACGCTGTAATGCAATTGCCAACTCTGGGTGATGGCTCAAAGCCTCAGCTGAACGCGCCAATTCACTGCGCGCTAAAGGACCGAGACTAGCGCGTTTAGCCAATTCAGGCTTTAAATCTGGTGGTTGCACTTTAACTTTAACTGATTCAACCGTGCCATCAATCAGTTGTAATTGTGGTAATAATGCCGGTAATACCATGCGTAATCGAGAAGCGGCCATGCTGTTAAAGGCGATGACGACCAAACATCCATCGCGCACACAAGCTACATTAAAGTGCGGTCTCATGGTGGCAGGCAATTCTTGCTTGAGACAGTTTGTCAAACGTTGCCAATGTGTAGACTGTGCCAACAACTGTTGAAGTTGCTTATTTTTTTGGCCAATCTGGTTCAGATTCATAGCAGTCACTGTCAAGATTGAATTGATTTCAAAGAGTTCATTGTAGATTCAATCATTTCCATACGTTTAACAACTTTTAAGTTAGCTGTCTCTAATGTATAGCCTTCATCTAGCAGCTCTTTAATCAAAAGCATTTTTTTTATGTTGATATAATTATATCTTCTATTTTTTCCTTCACCATTTGTAAGGCTGGATACTATACCTTTGTCCTCCCAATAACGGATTTGCCGTGTCGGAATTCCTGTTATCTGAGACACCTCACCAATACCCACAATAAGTGTTTCTAAAAATTTATCATCAAATGCCATATTACAACCTTATTTGGAATTTATTTGCAATAATTGTAAATAAATTGCAAAAATAAATTTATTCTGTAAAATAGTATACCTGTATAAAAATTAAATACCAAATTTCGATGTAATCAACTAATTACCCTGTACTAACCGCTAATTTTCAGAGACATAATATGACAAAAGCAAATTTAACCACATTGAAATCAAAGACAGATGATGTAAAAAAATCTGCATTGGTTCTTATCGAATGCCAAAATGAATGGCTTCACCCAACAGGCCATTTATATCAGAGCTTTAAAGATAAAGATTTATTTGAAGATTCAATCAAAAATATTGAATCAGCTTTGGTCTATGCAAGACAGATTAAGATGCCAATTATTCACTGTGGTTTAAGATTTCAAAAGGGATATCCAGAATTAGCCAATGGAAAAACAGGCTTGAGATGTGCCATCAGTCACTATGGTACATTTCCTATTGACACTTTTAATTCACAATTTTATGAAACTTTAGCACCAATAAACGAAGAATTTATTGTAATGGGAAGAACTGGATCAAGTGGATTTGCTGGTTCCAATTTGGATGTTTATCTAAGAAATAATAATATAGAAACACTTTATTTAGTAGGATATGCTACTAATGTTTGTGTGGAATCAACTTTCCGTGAAGCTCAAGACAAAGGCTATCTTCCAGTCATTATTAGTGATGCAACTGGAACATTTGATAGAATTCAACAAGATCATATGCTGAAGTATACAGTTCCCCATTATGGTGAATCAATAACGACCGGCGAATTTGAGCGGCTATATGACTATAGCTAAATTTTTAATTTAAATTTAAAATAAATTCAATAGTTTATAGAACATCCTGTTTAGCTATCCTGATGATTGGGATAGCTAAATCACATTCTTCACATTTATTCTAAATATTAACTAACGGTATAAACAACTGGTAAAAGGTATTTTTAATTTATAATAAAATGTAGGATCCAAATTTATCGCTTTAGCTAAAAAAAAATCAGCATTTATAATATTTTTACATTAAATTCAATTAATTAAATATATTAAAAAACAACCATATCACAGTGTAGAAATTTTTGATTTTAGCTTGATAATGTTTAAAAAAGAATTTAATTATTTCAACCTTTTATCATTTGTATACTGGTCTAAATATTACCATGCAAAAAAATATTTCAAGCGACTCAGGCATGAATTCACAATATCTCAAATTGGAAAATATGCTGAACGCAATTGAATATCGTAGCCTTTGTTAAAAACCATTTTCCATAATAATCTGCCCTGGTACTCTATTGCGATGCATGCTATAGCCCATATTCAGCAGTGACTGAAATGTATCAGCTACCATGCTTGGATTGCCACATAGCATAAACCGAGTCTTTTCTGGAGTAAAATCAAGCTGTAAGCCCTTGGCTAGAGAACCATTTGACAATAATTGTGGTAAACGTTCATGCAGTGCACCTGTGACATTTTCACGGGTAACCACTGGTTGGTAGGATAATCTATCAACATATTCACCAACCAGCGGATGATGATTTAATTCTTTGATATAATTGCTAAAAATTAATTCATTTGCGTGAGAAACAGAATGCACCAGCCCGATTTGCTGAAAACGCTCCCACACCGATGGTTGTTGTAGCATAGACAGAAACGGTGCGATGCCGCTGCCGGTACTGAGCAGAACCAGTTGTTCACCATCGGTGAAGCGGCCGGGCAATAGAAAGCCAAATGCAGATTTATCAAGCAGGATGGTGTCTTCTGCTTTTAGCTGTGCCAGCCTTGCACTCATCGGCCCGTTTTCAATCAGTACCACAAAAAATTCTAATGTCTCAGCATATTCGGCTGAGACAATGGAATAGGCGCGCCAGATATATCCAGCGCCATCGCGAAAACCCAATCGCGCAAACTGGCCGGCACTGAAGCGATAAGCTTCGGGGCGGGTAATGGCAAAAGTCAGCAGTTTCGGGGTATGGTATTTTACCCACAGTACAGTTTCTTCGGTAAATTTGGCTTCAGCAGCCTGCATGCAGTTGTTCCTGTGTCGGCCACCAGTCAAGCGGCGGCGCTGTATTGTGTTAGAGTCTGATATCGATGTCCTGATATTTGCGGCTGATTTCGGTATTTTTGATTTCAATGCCGTCGCTTACTGCCCATTTACCATCATTGATACGCTGGTATTGCAGGCTGAAGTCGCCATCGCCGATTTTATGCAGGGCAAAGGTTTCGCCCGCTGGAATATAAAAAGAGCGGATAGCGGTGAATTTTCCAGCGTGCAATTCGTATAATTGGGCAAATACCGGCGATTGCAAGGATGAGGCGTGCACGATGATGGTGTTATTACCGCGTTCACGCAAAACTGGATAACCGGATACATAGGCAGCCTTAAGCGGAAAAAGCTGTCCGTTGGGTGCTGTTAGCACTGGTGCGCCGGTCTGCGCCGGCGTATTTTCCGCAGGCGGATAGGCCAGTCGCCACCACACGCCACCCATGGCTATCAGAATCGCGATACCCACTATCCACATCCATCCATGGCCATGGTCGTGCAGGTCAACCACGTGGTCTTGATGATTGGGTAGCAAAACTGGCGGAGCAAACGGGGTCTGCTTTCGAGCCAGTAAGGCCGGTGACACATGTGCTTGCAGGCTCTGGCGCGCAATCCACACATCATGATGATGGCGTTTTTCTGGGTCCGAGAGCACGTTGTAGGCTTCGTTGATTTCAGCCATGCGCTGATGTGCCTGCGGATTATGCGGATTGCGGTCTGGATGGTATTTTTGAGACAAAGCCCGATAGGCGGCGCGAATCACTTCTGCAGACGCGCCGGGAGCTACATTTAATACGTCGTAGTAGTTGTGCACGGATTGTTCACTTACACTGGTTAAATCAAGGTATTGAGTGCATGGCTGATATCCTCCCAGATATCTTCGATATCTTCGATGCCGGCAGAAATACGCAGCAGACCTTCCCGAATACCTAATGCTTCTTTTACTTCTTTACTCATGCCGCTGTGCGACTGGCTGGAGCTATGGTTAATTAAGCTTTCCACGCCACCAAGGCTAGCAGCCATGCGGATTAGGCGCAAGTTTTTAATTACGCTGTTGGCCGCTTCGCGGCTGTTCTGGCGTAGGTAGATGGAGACTACTCCGCCGAAGCCATGCTTCATTTGTTTGCAAGCAATATCGTGATGTTCGTGTTCAGGCAGGCCGGGATAAAACACTTTTTCTACCGCCGGATGCTGCTTCAGCCGGCGCGCTAGCTCAGCTGCATTGGCCAGATGCCGATCCATGCGTACAACCAGAGTTTTGATACCGCGTAATACCAGCGCACAGTCCATTGGGCCGGCCACGCCGCCGGTTTGAATACTCAGTGCTCGCAACTGCCGCGCATGTGCTTCATCTTTAACCACGACAATACCCATTAATACATCGGAATGTCCGCACAAATATTTGGTAGCAGAATGAAACACGATGTCTACACCTAGATTCAGCGGTTGCTGAACATAGGGAGTGCCAAAGGTATTGTCCATACCAACAATGGCTCCGGCTGCTTTGGCTTTCTCACACAGTGCAGCGATGTCTACCAGACGCAATAACGGGTTACTCGGAGTTTCTAGCCATACCATTTTGACTTTTGTTTGTGCCAATATGCTATCCAGATTGGCTGGATTAGTGAGGTCTGCAAAAATAACATTCACGCCCCATTGGGCATACACTTCTGTGAGTAGGTCGTAGGCACCACCATAAATATCGGCTACAGCCACAATAGTGTCACCTGGACGCAGAAAAGTACGCCACACGGCATCAATTCCGGCCATACCACTGGCGTAGGCAAAGCCAGCGCAACCATTTTCCAGCTCGGCTACCGTATCTTCTAACACCTGACGGGTAGGGTTGGAGATGCGTGCATAACGAAACGAAATATTTTCGCCGATTTCATGCAGGGCAAACATGCTATTTTGGTAAATAGGCGGCATTAAAGCACGGTTATGCTCTTCAGGCTGATAACTGGAATGAATGGTCTGTGTGGCAAATTTCATATTTTCTCCGCTGGGATAAGTCTTGGTTTTGTCGGTACCGCAGCAGGTACTGGCAAAATACCGGCTGCCGCGGGTGCTTAGTTTAGCATGCACCCTGCTTCTGAGGCAGCTTCACGTTGCCGAATACCTAATCCCGAGTGATTTGCTCGGAATTAAGCCATACAGTATAATTTTACGCCTTATGTGCCGCCAGTTTGGATGTTTTTATAGTATCTGGCGGGCAGATTTGACATTGTTTCAAGAGGAAAACCATCAGAATGGACACTATTGCCGATGTGCAAAGCAGTGTTGATAAACGCAATATGCCAATCAATCAGGTTGGAGTGAAGGGCTTACGGCTACCCCTATGTATTATGAGTGCGGCCGGTGAACAACACACAATAGCTGATTTAACCATGACAGTAGCGCTGCCAGCCGAGCAGAAGGGCACGCATATGTCTCGTTTTGTCGAGTTAATGCAATCGCAGCAAGTCAGCATTGATTTTTCGGCGCTCAAAGAGCTTACCGTGAACATGTTGCAGAAGCTACAGGCAACGGCTGGTAAAATCAGTATGCGTTTTCCTTTTTTTCGGCGCAAGCAGGCACCAGTGACGGCTATTTCCAGCCTGCTGGATTACGAAGTGAAGCTCTGTGGGGAGATCAAGGACGGTATTTATCAGCACACGTTGCAGGTAATGATTCCGGTAACTAGCTTATGTCCGTGTAGTAAGGAAATTTCGGCTTACGGTGCACATAATCAGCGCTCACATGTGACAGTTACACTACAATCCTGCGAAGCCGTGATGATTGAAGAAATCATTGATATGGTGGAGCAGCAGGGTTCCTGTCAATTATATGGTCTGCTGAAACGGCCGGATGAAAAATATGTAACTGAATACGCTTACGACAATCCGAAATTTGTTGAGGATATGGTACGTGATGTAGCTACGGCGCTTAAAGCCGACCCGCGCATTCAATCTTTTACCGTAGAAAGCGAAAATTTCGAATCTATTCACAATCACTCGGCCTATGCACTGATACAATACCCCTGATTTGATATCTCAACATTCAATCTTTATCCGTTTCTGTGTGGATAAACTTAGGAAACATAAGGGGAAGTGAATGGCTACCCCCCGCTTGGTTTTGCTGGTAGCCATTTACTGAGTTCGATGTTCTGGTTGGAATTAAACTGGCTACTGTGACATTTATGTATCACTCTTTTTCTCGCTTGCGTGTCTGCACGGATTTCCTACTGAAGCATTTGGTGCTGTTATCTGCGCTGCTATTGGTTCTGAGCCACGCTGGGCTGGCTGCTGGTAATAACGGTAGACTGTTGCCGCCGGAACAGGCTTTTGTGCCACAGTTAAATGTACATGATAATGAAATACGGGTACATTTTGTTATTGCAAATGGCTATTATTTATACCGCAATAAAATTCTAGCTACTACTGAGCCGGCGGGCGTGCTCGGTGCCGCTCAGTTTAACCAGTCGGGAAAACAGAAAGAGGATGAATTCTTTGGCAAGCAAGAGGTTTATTACCAACATACTGATGTGGTCTGGCGCTATAACAAAGGCACACAAACCGAACCATATCAGCTGACCTTATCCTATCAGGGCTGTGCTGAAGCTGGTATCTGTTATCCGCCAGTGGAAAATACTCTTACCATCAGCCGCACTGGCAAATATCATATTGTCCCCTCTTCTGCGTCTACTCAGCCGGAGCTGGATAGTTTTAGCAGCCCTCCTGCTATTGCTCCACCTCCAGACTGGTCTGGCAATTCGGGCAGTGACAGTCTGTTTCAGTTATCCCGGACAACCCTAATTACCAATTTAATGACGTTTTTCATTGCCGGCATGGGTTTGAGCCTGACGGCATGTATGTATCCATTACTGCCGATTGTGTCGGCAATTGTCATGGGTTCGCGCCAGAAAACTACAAAATGGCGCGCATTTCTGCTGTCGTTTGTGTATGTGCAGGGGCTGGCTTTTACTTACACCGTGGTGGGTATTGTAACGGCACGTACCGGAGCTTTTCTCACCGGCTGGCTTCAACAGCCGGCAGTAGTGCTATCTGCAGCAGCAATATTGGTGATTCTGGCATTGTCGATGTTTGATTTATACAGTATTCAGCTACCCGCCAGCTGGCAGGCATATTTTCAACGCATCAGCAACCGTTTCCGTGGCGGTCATTTATTATCAGTACTGGTTATGGGGGCATTGTCGGCACTAATTATCGGTCCCTGTGTTGCACCGCCATTGGCTTTTGCGCTGGGCTATATTGGTCAGAGCGGTGATGCTGCTCTGGGAGGTATGGCACTGTATGTCATGGCACTGGGTACTGGTGTTCCACTGATTCTGATTTCCGTATTTGGCGTACATATCCTACCGCGTGCCGGAAACTGGATGACGTGTGTAAAATATTTATTCGGGTTGATGCTATTGGGCGCGGCCACTTATATTGCCACCCCGTTTCTAAACTACTATCTGGTGATCATCATTTATACCTTGCTGATGGTAGCACCGGCGTGTTATCTGGGCTGGCAGTGGTATTATGCCCCCAAACGCAGACACTGGTTCACAGCACTGGCCGGCATACTATTTCTGACTAGTGGTATTTATTTTATGACAGCCAGCGTCATGCACTATGTCACCCCGCTCCATCGCTTTTTGACATTAACACCGCCAAACGGCCAGCATTTCGGAAGATATTTCACTAAGCCAATTCATTTGCGACAGGCCATGCAGGAGCTGTTTGATAAGGATCCAGACAAACCGGTAGTCGTAGATTTCTATGCCGACTGGTGCATTTCCTGTAAAGAAATGACAGCGTTTACTTTAAGTAATGCTGCGGTCAGAAGAGTAATTGAAGAAGATCGCTTCTTACAAATCGATGTTACCAACAATACACCAGCGCAACGACACATGTTGCAACAGTATGGCTTGTACGGACCACCCGGTCTATTTGTGGTACACAGTAACGGCTATCGCAGTAAACCCTTAATTGGGTATGTACCAGCACCGGAATTATTAAGCTGGTATGACAAACAAGTACAGAAAGCACAATAAATTAGCAGCCTCGCTGCAAATGCAGGGAGGCTGCCGCGCAGATAACAAACTGTATCGGCTGTATCAAAGAAAAGTGTTTAGTCGTGATATTTGCGGTCGGCTACTTTTAGTGCTCTCCGAGCTAAAGCCAGATTGGCAGTTTTACGGTCGAGCACCATAAACATGAATACGCCTTTCACATTCTTCATCGGCCTCAGTAGGTAATACTGTTTATGCAGACTGATGAGAATATCATCTATCGCATCTTCATTGCTTTCCTGTCCATAGAGGCGTGCAATGGCTTTTACCTCGGAACGAACAATTTCAGTATTGCCAGCAGAAAGAATGTCCAGATCCATGCCAGACGGGCTGACTCCATCTATAAACATTCCGCTTTCATAATCCACGACAGCACACGCCATGACACCTTTAGTTGCCGCCAGCTCATCAATGACGCCTTCAAATCTCACTGTGATATCCTTCTTCTGATGCCATACTTGCTTATGGCAGGGTATTTAAGCATCTATTTTCCAATTTTTTCCCGCTTTTGACCAGCATTAACTATTTTTTTAACTCGATGCTCATTTCGATATTCATTTATCTTCATACAGATAGCCCAGTCAGCCCTCAGAAGCAAAATCCAGTTCTGAATCAGATGCAAACCACCGTGCTACCGCTATAATAGCAACATTGAACAGGGGCGGAAGCTGTTATGCTGTATGTTTATCAATCCAATCACTTATCTGATTTAGCTGCACTTTTGGCCAGCGTGTATCAGCACACCGCCGAGTATTCAGCATGGACGCCGACTGAAATTGTAGTTCAAAGTCAGGGTATGCGCCGCTACCTTAACCACTATCTGGCTCAGGAACACGGCATCGCAGCCAATCTGCATTTCAGCCTACCAGCTGCTTACATCTGGCAGTTAACTCATAAAGTACTACCTGACACGCCCAGACTCAATCCTTTTCAGACAGATGTGCTGCGTTGGCGCCTATTCAGCCTGTTTCGTAGCAATGATTTACAGGGAGCGCAATTATGCCTGACTGCCAAAGCATTGCAATCATATCTTGAAAGCAGTATACAGGCACCCTACCATCTTGCCGGCAAACTTGCAGATATGTTTGACCAATATTTAATTTATCGCAATGATTGGATAAATAATTGGCAAAAAAAAGAATTAGTTGGCCTTGGAGAAGATGAGGACTGGCAGGCAGAATTATGGTATTGGCTAAGCAAAGAAACCAATTCTTCCCATCGTGCCGACCTAATGCAAGAATTTTTGTCACAGCTGCGAGAAGAACACCTACCGAAACGTATTTTTGTTTTTGGCATTGCCACTCTGGCACCAGTCTATCTACACGCTTTGCAGATAATGGCACAGCACACAGATGTACATGTGTTTGCAGTGAATCCCAGTGCCGAATACTGGGGCAATGTCCTTTCTGCTGATTTACTGCTCGAGCATCAGCAAGCGGATTCAAGTATGGTCGGCCATCCACTACTCGCCAGTCTGGGAAAACAGGGACGTGATTTTTTTGATGCACTCAATGATTTAGGCGAAGTGGTGTACATGCCACCAGTTTATGCAGAATGCGGCGACACTGCCGACAGCCTGCTACACCGGCTACAAAACGATATTCAGTGTCTGCACTATCCGAAACAGACCGACCCACCTTATGTACAGCAAGCTTATGATAATTCTATACAGATTGTGTCTGCACACTCCTGCTTACGTGAGCTGCAAATTCTGAAAGAGCAGTTGATGCAGGATTTAGCCACACATCCAGAGTGGCAGCCACAGGACATTGCCGTACTCACTCCGCATATCGAGCCTTATTTACCGTTCATTCATGCGGTATTTGGTCAATCTCAGGGCAACATCCCTGCACTGCCCTACAACATTGCTGACGTAAAAATCAGTTTGCAGGAGCCATTACTGCAATTGCTGGAAAAACTCTTGCAACTCATGCAAAGCCGCTTCGACATCGAAAGCATACAGCCTTTATTAGACGAATCACCGCTGCGCGCACATTTCGATTTAAGTGACAGCGACGTGGAACTAATTAGCCGTGTCTGGCGAGAACAAGGTGTGCGATGGGGCATAGACACAGATATGCGCCATAAATATGGCGGTGAAAGCAAACTTTTTACTTGGCAGCAAGCACGAGAACGAACTGTACTAGGCTGGCTGCTGCCAGACGATAAACGCACTGCCCTGTGGCAGCAACAATTGCCATGGTTTGGCGATGTTGGTCAGACAGAGATTCTAGCTCGGGGACAACAATTAATTGATTGTCTGATTAAGCACCACAGCTGCTGGCAAAGCGCTGCCAGCATCAGCGATTGGATTGCCCGCACACGCCTGCTCCTGCGCGATATAGCCGATGCAGATTCTCTGGCTGGTCAAGCCATGCAGCAATTGGAAACCAGCCTTGGCGAATGGCAGGCACAAGCAGAGCTGGCACAATTTGAGTGTCTAATTGAGCCAGAAATTGCCATAGAGCATTTACAGAACTATCTATCCGGCACTCGTCAGGCCGGCTTTTTACGGGGTGGCATCACCTTTTGCAGTATGGTGCCGATGCGCAGTCTACCCTTTCGTTGCATTTGCCTACTTGGTCTAAACGATGGAGACTACCCGCGTACCACTAAATCCGCTGCTTTCGATTTGATTGCCCGCCATCCACGCCGAGGCGACCGTGCACGCCGCAATGACGACCGCTATCTGTTTCTCGAATCCATTTTGAGTGCACGGGAGAAACTCTATCTGTCATATATTGGTAAAGATATACGCAAAAACGAAGAGTTGGCACCTTCTGCCCTACTGCATGAGCTAATAGATGTACTGTCGGCTATGACGGGCTGCAACCCGTTGCAGTTCAATCAGCAACATATCATTCGTCATCCATTACAACCGTTTTCCTATCGATATTTTAATGGAGACCTGAACAGCAGCCGCTCTGATTATGCCAAAGCTTTGAATCAAAAAACTGTCAAGCCACTGCCATTTTATGCAGCCACAGAAGAAGCCGAATTACAACCACAAGAAATTGATATTGAAACGTTTATCCGTTTCTGGCGCAATCCGGTACGCCATTGGCTACAACAACAATTGCAATGGCAGGCACCGTATCAAGAAGCACCGGTCAGCGCCGCAGAACCATTTGCCATTGAAAACAGCGCCTTAATCTATAATGCTTACACGCGCGCGCGCCAGCAGCATCTGGATTTTAACGACGTGGATGCAGCATTGGCGGTCAGCGGACTGGTGCCAGAAGGCGCGCTTGGTTTAGTTGTCAGCCAGACTTTACGCACTCAAACACTCGCTCTGGACGGTGAAATACTGTTTAGCCCCGCTGTAGCCGATATCGCTTTCGTTTTCAATCATCAACAGCTTCAGCTTAATGGCAACATCAGCCATATACACCAGTGCGGACAATTACTCGAGCGCTCTCAGGCGCCCACCGCACCAGATAACATTGAATTGTACCTGCGCCATTTGCTTTTTTGCGCCAGCGCCACAGAGTTTGAACAGCATACCTACGAGCTATACCCGCCCCAGCCACGCAAGCTAGCCGCACTAAGCCGGCCGGATGCACAGGCGCAACTGGCCTTATGGCTGGATTATTACCAGCTTGGGCAATACCGGCCACTGCCGTTTTTTCCGAAAACCAGTCTCAGTGCCGCCCGCTACTGGTATAAGCGCCGACAAAAAGCCAACACTCCAGCAGAATATGGCTCGGAAGAACGCAGCGCAGCTTTTAAAATGTATATAGACAGCCACAACGGCAAACCGCAGGCCGAATATCCCGAAGTAGCCCAAGTATTCGGCCGTGACGACACCCTGCCGATTGACAGCCCGCTGTTTTGGCAGCTGATTGAAGAACTACTTCTGCCAATGATGGCCACGCTGGAAACAGCCGAAAAAGAACAATGAGCCAAGCCTTAAATCCCATTACCATGCCCTTGCACGGCAGCAGCCTCATAGAAGCCTCTGCCGGTACCGGCAAAACATTCAACATCGCAGCTTTGTTTGCACGGCTGGTACTGCTGGAACACATGCCGGTAGACGCCATACTGGTGGTGACCTTCACCAAAGCCGCCACTGCCGAACTAAAAACCCGCCTGCGGACACGCCTCAACCAAGCTCTGGCCTTACTTCAAAACACTCTGCCCGCCGAACAAAACGATCCGGTACTGCAACAGCTGATTGACTATGCGCGCGCTCAGGAAGACGAAACGAGTCTGATACTGCGCCTACAGGCAGCGATTACCCAATTCGACCGCGCCGCCGTCTACACCATTCACGGCTTCTGTCAGCGCGTACTCACTGACTACGCCTTTTTGTGCCAGACACCATTTGATACCGAAACCATCGAAACCGACCCAGAACTATTGTGCCGGTTTGCCGAGGATTTCTGGCGCCGGCAAGTCAGCAACAACAACAGCTTAGCTGAGCTTGTGGTAACCTACAAACTAACACCGGCACGCCTAATGCGTGAAATGGGTCGTTATTGTGGTATAGCCGATATCCAATTGCGCCAGCCGCCGGCTGTAAACAAAGATGCTATCCATGCATGTTGGCAGCAGACTTGGCACACTGTCAGTACGCGCTTTGCTCATATTCAGGATGCTTTCTGGCAATTACAGCCACATCTCAACGGCAATATTTATCGCACTAGCAGCTACCAACAACTTTTCTGCGAACTACAATCAGCTTTGGAAAGTGTAGCCAGCATACCGACCTTTTCCACAGCAACACTAGAAAGATGTGCCAAACTGTCTGCTGACCAGCTGCACGAAAAAACCAAAAAAGGACAAACTCTAAACGATGTACTGGTAGCGGAAGTAGCGGTATTAGCCGAGTTAGCCGCTGCTTTCAGCGCCTTGCAAGCTGCAGACACAAGCGTTGTACTGCAATTACAGCTGGATTGCTTCAATTACGTAAAACAGTGTTTAAGCGAACATCGGCGCCACAGCCATCAACGCAGCTACGACGATCTTCTTGCCGACGTTGGTATGGCACTATCTACAGAAAATCCCATGGCCTCTGCACTGGCTGCCGCATTAGCACAAACATGGCAAATAGCACTTGTAGACGAATGCCAAGACACCGACCCGCTGCAATACAAAATATTCAAAACCGCTTTCGCCGAGCAAAATCGACCACTGATTATGGTTGGCGATCCCAAACAAGCTATTTATCGTTTTCGCGGTGCCGACATTCATGCCTATCTACGTGCTGCCGCCGATACTCCGCCGCAACAACGCTACACCCTCACCACCAATTACCGCAGCCATCAGGCACTCGTACAGGCAATTGGGCATCTCTTCAATGGCAAACAGCTGCCATTTGTGCTGGAAGGTATCGATTACCCACCGGTACAAGCACAGGCGCTTGAAAGCCGCCTGCATAGCAGACTGAACAAAACAGTCGTACCTGCCGTGGTCGTACGCTGGCTACCAGAACAAATTGAGCTCAACAGCAAAGGCGAAGAGCTTATCCCCAATAAAGACAGCTTGCGTGTACGTGCAGCAGAATGCTGTGCCCACGAAATAGCCAGCCTGATTAATCAAGGCAGACGAGATGAACTGTTACTCAATACTCGGCCATTACAGGCAGGCGACATCGCCGTACTGGTACATTCCCACAACGAAGGCAGCATGATTGCCAGTGCACTTAAACGCTGCGGTATCATGAGTGTGTCACTGGGTAATCAGTCCGTATTTGCCAGTACTGAAGCACAGGCTGTACTGGCGCTGCTCCGTTTTTGGCTGCAACCACAACGTACCGAAATTTTGCGCTTTATTCTTGGCGGCATACTGTATAACCAAACAGCGGCACAACTGGCACAACTGAACGAAAACGAAAACGACCTCAGCGAATGGATACAACTGGCACAGCAAACCCGCGAGCTATGGCAGCAGTACGGGATTTATAGCGCCATGCAGTGGTTTGCCGGCCACACCAGCATGGAAACGAACCTGCTTAGCCAGCGCAATGAACGCAGCCTGACCAATCTGTGGCAACTCACTGAATTACTTGCCGACGCCGAACAAACCCTGTCCACCGCCACCGCCTTGCTCGACTGGCTAGCCAGTGCCATCGACAACGAACGGCCGGCCGCTGAAAACAACCTGCTGCGGCTGGAAAGCGACGAAGCATTGGTTAAAATTGTTACCATGCATGCCTCCAAAGGGCTAGAATATCCTGTCGTATTCTGTCCTTTTGTTTGGGACGGCAAAGAGGCCATCAACAATCAGGAAAATTGGCAGCGCTTGCATCAGCAGGATAAGACAGAACTGATTGCCAGCAGCCTTCTTAGCGACACTGACCGCACAGAATTGGTACGCGAAAGCATGGCCGAACGTTTGCGCCTGTATTACGTAGCTTTCACCCGTGCCCGTGAACAACTCATTCTCTATACAGCCGCCTGCAACAACACCGCCTGCAACCCTATGGCATGGTTACTGGACGGGCAGCCCGACGGCACACTTGAACAATCACTACAGTTTTGGCAACAAACCCATAAAAAAAATCTCTCCAGCACCCTGCATGCAGCATGGCAAAAACGATTAGCCGGCTGCAGCACATCCATGTTTCACTGGTGCGAAGGCAGTGTTGCGCCTACCGTTGCGGATGAAGCAGCAGCGCCAGAGCAACCCTATCGCGCCCTGACCCTGCCACCACGAGAATTTCAGACTGTACGCTATACCAGCTTCACCAGCTTAAGCCGCCACGAATACCGTCACCACGAACACAGCCTCGAAGAAGAAAAACTGGCACCAGCACTCGATCAGGCGGAAATATTGTCACAGCCTGCAACCCCCACCGCTGAAGCCGAAACCGCCCTATTGGCATTTGAACGTGGCATCAATGCCGGCTTGTGCCTGCATGCCATACTAGAACAGACTGAATTTAGCCAGCCAGCCAACAGTGACGAACAAGAACAAATACTTGCCTGTCTCGCCCGCTACGGTTTCGATAATACCCATGCCGCTACCATGCAGGAACTCAGCGATGCCGTACGCCACTGCCCCTTGTCCGCACAGACCACCATAGCAAGCCTGCCCATCACACAGCGCGTTGCCGAAATGAATTTCATGCTACACGTCGACGACTTTAATATCGCAGATTTACAACAGTGGTTTGCCCAAGCACCCGGCCTGCCTGAATGCTGTGTTCAGGCAGCTCAAGAGCTAGACTTTGCCACCGTCAGCGGCTATATCAACGGCGCCATCGACCTAATGGGCGAAGACATTAACGGGCAAGTATATGTAATTGATTACAAATCTAACCATCTGGGCAACCGCCTTGACGACTATACCCAGGCAAACATGGACACCGCTATCGCCAGACATCATTACTATTTACAGGCACTCATCTACAGCATCGCCTGCGCCCGATTTCTGCACAGCCACGGCCAGCTGCCGACCACCATCAGCGTACGATATCTGTTTCTGCGCGGCCTTAATCCGCTCAATCAGCATGGCATCTGGCAGTGGGATATCGATACCAGTACCCTGAAGCCATGGCTGCCAGCACATGACAAAGCAAAATAGCTGCGGTATATTGAACGTAACTGCCGTAAATTCGCTAAGGAAGCAACAGCATGCTAAATAAACCCGAAGAATTCATCATGGCCATTCTCGCCGGCATCTGGGTAGTGATCACCTTCATCATCTGCCGCTATCTGCAACTGCCAACAGATACGGGTTTACTCGTCACCACCTTGACACTGGTGTGGGCACTGGTGTTTTTTCTGCTATGGCAACGCGCACGCACGCGCAACATATGGCCATTATTCTTGGGTTTACTGGTCATGTGCTGGTGGCGTGCCATTCACCACGGCTCAAGCGAAATCATGCTCAATAGTGATGGCAGCACAACCAAATTGGTACATTGGTACGGCAGCTGGACAGCACTCATTATCTACGCCCTGATTCCGGTTATTGCCGGCTATGCTTTCAAATGGTGGCAGCATAAACGGCAACGCCCGCAGCCTAGCGCCTAAATTTCCATTCGCATCATTCTACCGTGCGGCAAAACCACAGTTTTGCCGCAAACTCATTTACAGAAGATAGGCGGCTTTCCCACAATCCAAATCCTGCCGGCAAAAAACAACAGCCTGTCACACACATCTGCTCCCAAAATCCATATTTTTACTTAATCGGGTAAAATTCCGGAAATCAGAATGGATAACCGGACAGCAACCACTAAAATCACTACATCTACCACAGAACACATCAGCCCAAACCCATGTCCCAAACCGCACACAATTTGCAGCAACGCCGTCGATTAGGCCGCATGCGCCTTCTGGCTACCAGCCTACTGTGTGCTGCCTGCGTCTTATTTGTGTTCAGTTGTCTGTGGCAGCAGCACTATCCGGCACTCGCTTACCTGAAAGCATTTGCCGAAGCAGCCATGGTAGGTGCACTGGCTGACTGGTTTGCGGTTACAGCCCTATTCCGCCATCCACTCGGTTTGCCCATTCCTCACACCGCCATTCTGCCGCAAAAGCAAAATAAAATCGCCGATGAGCTCGCACGCTTTATCGAAAACAATTTTTTGCAAGACAAAGCCATCGCCAGCCGCATTTATCGTCTGCATCCGGCCACAAGCGCATTACAATGGCTGGTCAATACAGACAACCAACAGCAATGGTTGCCTATCCTTACTCGTCAGATTCCGCTCCTATTACGCACCGCCACCGCTAGCGACGTCTCCCGATTCATTAGCCAACTGCTAAACACACAGTACAGCGGTGCCCGCGTAGGCAAAACATTAGCCAACATCTTGCTATTGATAAACAAACAAGGAATCGACACCATTCTCCTGCGTGCGCTATTACAACAAGTGCGCCGCTGGCTACAAAACGAACAAACACGAGCTCAGTTGGAAAAAAGCCTGTTGTCATGGGTAGGCAGAATAGAAAAGAGCGACCCCTCCACATGGGACAAACTCAAAGCCTCCCTCAAAACCACCCTCACTGCACAGATAGATGACTGGGTAGCCGGCAAAGCTCTCAACTGGGCTGATTCCTATATAGACGCTGTACTAGACAATCCACAACATGCATTCTGGCGTGCCAGTCGCAAACAACTGCTCATTATCGAGCGGCAGTTACGCCGCAACCGCAGCTGGCACCGCAAACTGGCCACCAGCCGGCAGCAATTACTACAATCATCCGCCTTACAGCAAAGCATCATGGATTTATGGGATAGCTTCGTCGGCTGGAGTGAGCAGGACATCACTCAACATAACTCTTGGTGGCAGCAACAGCTCATCCACCTGTGTAGCCATATGCAACAGCAAGCCAGCCAGTATCCACAATTTATGCGCCGGCTCGACACCCGCATCACACTATGTGCACGCCATTTCATCCAGCAGTACAAAAATCGCGTCAGCCAGTTTATCGCAGACAAAGTAAAAAGCTGGGATAGCCGGCAGATGGTAGATAAACTCGAGCTAAGTGTTGGCCGCGATTTACAATTCATCCGCATCAACGGCACATTGGTGGGCGGATGTATCGGTCTCATCATCTACGTACTATCACAATGGTTAAGTCACTAAAAAATTAGAGCACATTAACCTGTCCGCCTAAACAAATGATTTTATTGTTTAAAGATTTGTTTGTATTGATTAAGATATAATAAGCCACATCCATACCTGCATCTGGACAGACTCACCCCATGTATATTCCCTCCCGCTTTCTTGTTTTTCTTGCACTGTCCTGCATCCTCGTCAAAGCGCAGGCTCAGCCCCAGCCAGTTAATTCAGATCCTCATACCGCCGAACTAAGTCCCATTGTGGTTGTTGCTTCAAAGCAAAATGCACCCGGTATCGAAATTATCGACCCCAAAACTGCCCTTCAACCTCTACCGGCACAGGATGGTGCCGACTTACTCAAATCCGTAGCCGGCATGAGTGTTACCCGCAAAGGCGGTAGCTCCGGCGACCCTTTGCTGCGCGGACTTGGCGGTTCGCGCCTGCTCATTACTGCCGACGACCAGTTTGTACTCGGTGGCTGCCCGGGACGCATGGATCCGCCCACATCCTATCTCTTTCCGGCCAGTTACGACCGCGTAATCATCACCAAAGGCCCTCAAGCCGTTAATCAGGGACCGGGTATGATCACTGGTTCAGTCCGATTCATGCGTGACGAAAAACCACTAACACAGCCCACGGCCAAACTCGATAGCGCCCTTACCAAAGGCTCATTTGGCCGTAGCGATGCCTACATAGACAGCACACTAGGCAACCAGTACGGCTGGCTTCGACTCAACGCCAGCCACAACGAATCAAAAGACTACAAAGATGGTAATGGTGACACCGTTCATTCGGCTTTCAAGCGCAACAACCAAATAGTTCAGGGTGCCCTCACACCTTTCACCGATACCTTGCTTGCCGTACAGTACGAACACAGCACCGGCCATGCCCGCTATGCCGACCGGTCAATGGACGGTACCCAATTTAACCGCCGTGGCTGGTCAATGAAACTACGTCAGCAAAACATCACTGACTGGCTAAGCCAGATACAGTTTGAATACGGCCGCAGCAAAATTGATCATGTCATGGACAACTTCAGCCTGCGTACTACTCCACCAATGAAAATGAATGGCGGCATGGGTATGGGCATGAAAACGGGTACAGGCATGAACGGAATGGACAGTACGCATCAAGCAGCCATGCCGGTACGGCGCATGTATTCAGTAATGAATCCAGGACGTGAAATTAAATCAGCCAAACTGTCGGCACAGATAGAGCTTGGCAACACCCACAGCGAAATTGGCGCAGACTGGCAGAGTGACGAAGTCAGCTCACGCCCGATGATGATGAGCACCGACAAACATCAGGCAGAAAACTTCACCAGATGGCCGTTTGAATGGAATCAGACTTATAAACGCCATGGTGTCTACGTGCAAAGCGAATGGAATTTCGACGAAAACAATAGCCTCTACGGTGGTCTGCGTCACGACTGGACCAATACCCAGTTCAACCCTAAGAAAAATACCATTGCCCCAAATTATCTACATCAACATGAAGGCCTAAACGCAGGCTTCATGCGTTTGCAACACCGTGGTGACAGATTCACCAGCTATATTGGCTATGGTCAGGCCGAGCGTGCCCCCGATTACTGGGAACGCAGCAAAACAAATGGTGCAAAACTGCACAAAGAAACCAACCACGAAATCGACGCTGGCCTCAGCTATCAAGGCAGCAGCATCACCAGCTCCATCGACATCTTCGCTAGCAGAATCAATGATTTCATATTGATTGAAAGCATAAATAGCAAAAATTATGCCCGCCAGATTAATGCCCGTCGCTATGGCTTCGAAGCCAAAACCAACTGGCAGTTTGCCCCACACTGGAATCTTGGTGGCAGTCTGGCTTATACCTACGCCAGCAACCGCAGCGACAAACGGCCACTGGCACAAACCCCACCATTAGAATGGCGCACGTACCTCAACTGGGAAAACGAACACTTCAGCGCCGGTGCCCTTTGGCGTTTAGCTGCCAGCCAGCATCGCTATGCCAAAAATCAGGGCAACATCGTCGGTATGGATTTAGGCCGCAGCAATGGTTTCGGTACCCTTGCTCTCAATGCAGGCTGGAAACCCAACAAGCACGCTCTCCTACAAATCGGCATCGACAACCTCTTCAACAAAACCTATGCCGAAGCTGTCAACAAATCTGCCTACGATTTCGACACCTATTCCGTACAGGAACGCCGCGTCAACGAACCTGGCCGTACCCTTTGGGCACGGGCTCAGATACGCTTCTGATACATTGCCAGCCCACATACAAAAACCCCGGATATCCGAGGTTTTCAATCAACAGAATACACGCCAGCGCATCAGCGCAACAACTTCTGCTGCTGGCGTAAATGCCAATATTGCTGCTGCTGTTTAGGCGTCAGAATCTGATAAATATCGTGTTCCCGTTTCAGCTGTAAAAAATCATAATCAGCACGAGCCTGTTGCTGCTGCGCCCATATCTGCTGTTCCTGTGCAATCATATTCTTAGCCTTAGCATCATCAAAACGTTTGCCAGTAACCAGATTTCTACGCAGCTGCTGAAGATTAGACAATGTCTGCCGATTTTCATTACTCATCAACGGACGCTGACTAGCATATTGATGATCAATTTTCTGCACCAGCGCCTTCTGTTGCGTACTCAAATTCAACTGCGGCAAAATTGAATGCGTATTCACCCACCCTTTTACCGGTGCATGTTCTTGAACCACTACAGTTTCAGTCATCACCGCAGTGGGCACATCCGTTGCGGGTGCTGCAAAAGCAGCGATACTCAAAGAAGACAAAGCAGCCAGCGTTACTACACGGGTAAAACTTTTCATAACACAACTCCTTATTATTTCAGTTAACAATGCACCACAGCATCACATTCTTATATCATCAACAGTATTTCATAAACCAGCGTAAAAACAGGAATATAAATGCAATTAATAAGTAAACAATACTATTATAGCGCCATCAGAAAAAAAACAGCACCCGCATTACAGGTGCTGTTGAATCAAACGGCCAGAATTATTTCTTATCCGGCAGCGCATAAGCAATTACATAATCGCCTACATCCGTAGCATGGCTGGTGCCACCAGCTGAAATCACTACATATTCCTTACCTGTTTTCGGCGAAACATAAATCAGCGGGGCAGCCACCGAACCCACCGGCAGACGCGCTTTCCACACTTCCTTACCTGTTTTCGCATCCAGAGCACGCAGATAATAATCCTGCGTACCAGCAAAGAACACCAGACCAGAAGCTGTAGCCGTAGGACCGCCCAAAGTAGGCATACCAATCGGCATTTGCTGATGCGTCTTAATACCCAGCGGACCAGTATCCTGCACCGTACCCAAAGGTACCTGCCATACCAGCTGCTTAGTGGTTAAATCAATAGCACTCATTGTACCGAACGGAGGCTGCTGACACGGCACACCCAGTGGAGACTGCAGAATATCAATCTTCACCCCACCATAAATACCTGCCACCTGCGGCCGGATTGTACCCATAAAGCCAGGTACTTCATCAGTGGATACCTTATACTGCTTAGCCTGCTCACGGGTGACCAACTGCATACGCAGCGCCATGCGCATATCATTAACAAACATTAGATTGCGCGATTCATCAATCGAAATACCGCCCCAGTTCATACCACCCAATAGACTAGGCCATTCAATATAGGGTTGCGCACCCGGTGGCGTGAAACGGCCTTTGTATACCGATTTCTTAAACAAAATACGGCAATACAGCTGGTCAAACGGCGTAATACCCCACATCCGTTGCTCAGTCAGCGTTTCATTTCCGATACTCGGCATACCTACCGAATCCGGCTGCGTAGTCGCCAGACGCTCACCTTCTGCAGCCGGAGCAGTCGGTACAGGCCGTTCCACTACCTTAGTCACAAACTCACCATTGCGACGGTCAATCACAAAAATCTGACCGGTCTTAGTAGTCTGAATCAGAGCAGGAACTTTCTGTCCTTTATCATTAGTCACATCATACAACACCGGCTGAGAAGGCAGATCATAGTCCCACACATCATGGTGAATCAGCTGTCGCACCCAGCGCAGCTTACCCGTGCTGGCATCTAGAGCCACCACAGCCGCACCGAATTTTTCTTTAATGTGATTGCGGTCACCGCCCCAGTAATCCGGAGGGCCATTACCAGTTGGTAAGTAAACTTGATTCAGTTCCTTATCATAAGTAGGAATAGTCCATACATTTGGCGTTTCTAAAGTATAGTTCTGACCAGGTTTAGCTAAACCATCCGGTTTACCGATATCCCAAGTCCACACCAGCTTACCGTCACGCACATCAAACGCACGCACCGCACCGGAAGGCTCACCATGCACGATATCACGTACCCAGCCGCCAACCACCGTCAGATGCCCCATCATTACCGGTACCGAAGTTGGGTGATAGCGCTTACTGTTTTCAGTCGGCCCCATATACGTTTTCAGGTCCACATAGCCTTTATTACCGAAACCTGGGCACAACGTTCCTTTATCCGCATCCAGCGTAAATAAACGCGCATCAACAGTAGAAACCACAATACGGCGGCGGCATACAGGCTCAGTATAGGCTGCTTTCTCTGCTGTAGTCAGACTTTCGTCCTTATCCATATCATAATAGCCAACACCGCGACAGGTCACATGTTCGGCTGTACGCGCTTTCGGGTCAAAGCGCCAGATCAGCTTACCCGTATCCGCATCAATGGCCGAAACCAGATTTTCCGGCGTACACGAATACAGCTTGTCACCAATCTGCAACGGCGTATTTTCATCCACACCAATTGCCTTGCCACTGGTACGGCGGCCGGTATGGAACGTCCATGCCACCTGTAGATTACGTACATTATCCGGATTAATTTGGGTATAAGGCGCAAAACGTGTCCCATGCTGATTACGGCCAAAAAATGCCCAATCAGCTGGATTACGCGCACTTACCTGAGCAGCAGCTGCATTCTCGCTAATGGCGACCTGATTACGAATCTCACCATGAGGAAAATATGCCGCAATCAGCGTAGCCAGCAACGCTAGGAAAATAACTGCTCCGCCCCAATTGTAGAAACGGCGCGCCCCAGTCGAAACACCAGAATAACCACTGCCTGACCAGAAAGTCATCATCAGCAGCAGAGCCGGCACCACCAGTCGCGACAATAGCGGCCAGAAAGTCAGCTCCGGCGCATCAACCAATGCCCAGATAAACGTTGCCACAAAAATCAGCAGTGAAACTAAAGCCATACAAGACTTACGCTTAGCTACCAGCACCGCCAGCACCAGATAAGCAATACCGGCCAGCAGATAATACATGGATCCGCCCTGCATCAGCAGCACAATCCCGCCATAGCCCAGCGCCAGACCACTTGCCAGTAAAATCAATACCAGCAGCCAGCGAGGTAAACAACGCCAGCAACCACCTGAAGAACCAGACATCAACTACTCCTAACCTGAAGTGTGTGAATAAAAATTGCCACCCAACACGCAAAGCTTCCACCCTGCCCGTCAGCCAGCAATCAATACCAATATTTGAAATAATTATTTATAAATCAATGAAATTAAATGACTTAAACAAACAAAATTAAAATAAAATTAACAAAACAGCATTATTATTAACTTGAAAATAAGCCATTGTCAAAAAATTAACATTCAGGCTATAGTTGATAAGTAAAAACAGACCAAGCAAAAAATTAAAAAAGTGCGCATTTTGAAAAAAATTCTGCTTTCTGCCTGCGTCGGCACTCATTCAAATCCAAACAAATCCATAATCTCATTCTTTATCATCACATCAGAGTAGTCCTAACAGCCGGACTTACGGCCATAAAAAAAGCGAAACCGCTATTAGTAGCGGTTTCGCCATCATCATAGATACCAGAGCAGTACCGGCAGAATTATTCCAACCTACACACGGGCAGTTAACGCAGCCACAGCTGGCAAAGTCTTACCCTCCAAAAACTCCAAAAATGCACCACCACCAGTACTGATATAACTAATATCATCCTTGACACCAAACTGAGCAATCGCCGCCAGCGTATCGCCGCCACCGGCAATTGAAAAAGCTTCACTAGCCGCAATTGCCTCAGCCAGGACCTCAGTACCATGCGCAAACGAAGCAAACTCAAACACCCCTACTGGGCCGTTCCAAACAATTGTTCTGGCCGATTTGAGCATCTGTGCCAGCCTTTGTGCCGACTGCGGGCCAATATCCAAAATCATATCATCCGCCGCCACATCTGCCACATTTTTGATTTCAGCCGGCGCATCTGCCGCAAAGCGTTTTGCCACTACAACATCAGTGGGTAGCGGAATATCCCCGCCCTTAGCCGCAATTTTGTCCAGAATCTGCCGCGCACTGTTTACTAGCTCCGATTCCGCCAGCGACTGTCCCACTGGCAAGCCTTGTGCCAGCAAAAAAGTATTGGCAATCCCACCGCCAACAATCAAATGGTCCACTTTATCAGCCAAACTCTCCAGAATCGTCAGTTTAGTCGATACCTTACTGCCACCCACAATCGCAACAACCGGTGTTTGGGGATTTTGCAACGCTTGTGACAGCGCATCTAGCTCAGCAGTCAACAGCATACCAGCACAGGCCATACCCGCCACCGCGGCTACCGCTACAGTAGAAGCTTCAGCTCGGTGTGCCGTCCCAAACGCATCATTTACATACACATCACCCAGCGCAGCATAAGCCGCAGCCAGAGCTGAGTCATTTTCTTTTTCACCAACATTCAGGCGCACATTAGGCAGCATCACCACCTCTCCCGCCTGTAACTGTGGTTTATGCTCACGCCAATCTTCCACTACCCTGACTTCTTGCCTCAGCAGCTCGCCTAGACGTTGTGCTACCGGCGCCACACTGTCTTCCGGCTTCGGTGCTCCAGCTTTCGGACGCCCCAGATGCGTCAATACCACCACAGCAGCCCCTTGCTGCAAACAAAAACGGATTGAAGCCAGCGAAGCACGAATGCGCGTATCATCTGCAATCACACCATCCTTTACCGGCACATTCATATCCACCCGAATAACAACAGTCTTGCCCGACACATTCTGGTCAGCCAACTTTTTAAACAACATGGTAGAGTTCCCGAAACAAAAATCGCCGACAAAATCGCCTTACCATTCAAAACCGCCCGACGACCACCTCATCAGCGCAACAAACACATAAAAATAGTTATCAAACACAAAAAACTTGAAAAACTTTGAATTATCTTATAATTTAAATTCAGGGTAAAGTCAGAAACCGGATAAAACCGAAAGCACATATACCCTTAATATAGTTAAAACCATTATCAACCCAACACATAAGCATACTCAAACAGGATAACATCATGACCCTTGCCTACTGGTGTATTTTTATAGCCATGCTACTGCCATGGATTACCGCCTTTTATGCAAGAAAAATCGGTGGTTTCATCGCCGACGACAATCATCGACCGCGCGCATTTCTGGCTAGAGCGTATGACAAAGCTGCTCGCGCCGATGCAGCGCAACAGAATGGTTACGAAATTTTTGCCCCCTTTGCCGCTGCGGTTATCATAGCTCATGCCACTGGCAAGGCTGCCCAGATCACTATTAATTACTGGAGCGTTCTATTCATACTCAGCCGGCTAGGTTACCTATATTGCTACATCAAAGATAAACCCTTTGCCCGCTCCTGCATTTGGGGTGTAGGCGTCGTGTGCATCATCTCCTTATATATCGCTTCCATCTAAAAGTGTAGTCTGTAGCAATATAAAAACATAACCAAAGCTTACAGACAACAGTAGTCAGACCAAAAGCCTAACTACTGCCGTCTACTACGCTTTACATATTCTATCGGAGTCCATACATGGCAAATCACACTGCCTCATGTTTGTGTGGAAAAATTACTTTTTCCCTTGAACTGGAAGATTATTCCATGAGTGCCTGCCACTGCCATACCTGCCGCCAATGGAATGCTGGTCCATTAATGACCATCATGCATACTGGCAAAATTCACTTTCACAACAAAGAGCTGATTACTCATTATCAATCATCAGAATGGGCAGAACGGGCATTCTGTTCAGAATGCGGCACCCATCTTTACTACCGATTAAAACACAGCGGCCTATATTACATAGCTGCATGGATTTTCAAACCACCCCTGCCACTGGACTTCAACCTACAAGTGTATATAGACAACAAACCCGACTGCTACACCTTCGCCAATCAAACCCAAAACATGACAGAAGCCGACATTCTGCAAATGATTGAAGATAAAAACTAAAATACCAAGTCACACCATATCAACTGGTATAGTTTCTGACAAAAAACAAGCCACATAACACATCCGTATTACATGGCTCACATATTCCATTCCTTGCTAACACAATTGCGACAACATCACATCCGTTCCACTATCATGGCAATACCCTGACCGCCGCCAATACACAGCGTAGCCAAACCTAGCTGTACATCACGTTTACGCAAACCATACAGCAGGCTTACCAGGATACGTGTACCACTGGCACCAATCGGGTGACCAAGCGCAATTGCCCCACCATGAACATTGGTTTTATCCATATCAAAGTTCAACTCACGCCCAACCCCGAGAAACTGCGCAGCAAAAGCCTCATTAGCCTCGATCAGATCAATATCTGCCAGAGACAGACCAGCTTTCTGTAAAGCTTTCTGAGTCGCCGGCACTGGCCCAAGCCCCATCAGCGCAGGATCAACACCGGCACTGGCATAGCTACGAATACGCGCTAGCGGTTGCAAACCCAGCTCTCTGGCTTTACTTTCCGCCATCACCATCACTGCTGCCGCACCATCATTAATACCAGATGAATTACCCGCCGTCACCGTACCATCGGCGCGGAAAGCCGGTTTTAACTTAGCCAGCCCCTCAGCGGTAGCTTCTGCACGCGGATACTCATCACGAGCAAACACCACTTCACCCTTACGCGACTTAATCGTCACCGGCACAATTTCAGCGTCGAACACACCAGCAGCCACAGCCTGTGCCGCCAGCTGCTGCGAACGTAAAGCCAGCCCGTCCTGCTCCTGCCGGCTAATCTGATATTTTTGTGCAATATTTTCAGCAGTAATACCCATATGATAATGATTGGTCGCACAAGTCAGACCATCATGAACCATCGTATCAATTACCTGCTGATTGCCCATACGAAAGCCCCAGCGTGCTCCACTGTCCAGCAGATACGGTGCACGGCTCATATTTTCCATACCACCCGCAATAACCACTTCTGCATCTTTAGCTGCAATAGCCTGTGCCGCCAAAGCCACCGTTTTCAGACCAGAACCGCATACTTTATTTACCGTATAAGCCGGTACCGTATCATTCAGCCCAGCTGCCAGTGCTGCCTGCCGTGCCGGATTTTGTCCCAGCCCTGCCTGCAACACGTTACCCATCACAACTTCATCAACCAGCCCCGCATCGACACCGGCACGACTAATCGATTCTGCAATCACTAATCTGCCTAAATCCACCGTACCCACACTGGCCAGCGAACCATTGAAACTGCCTACTGGTGTACGCGCTGCACTAACAATTACCGCATGTTCCATATCTACTCCTTAACCTGACAACTGCCCGTTTTACAGACCTCGCTGGCTGATTGTCATTTCGCAGAAATTTTCTGCAACCATAAATTCAGCCTGTGTTTTGGCCTTAATCGTTTCCAAATCAACGCCCGGCGCATGCTCCTGCAACACCAGCTGCCCATCGTCAAAAGCAAACACCGCCAGCTCAGTAACAATCAGATTTACCTTGTTTTTAGCTGTCAGCGGCAGACTACATTTTTTCAGAATCTTCGATTCACCGTTTTTCGTGCAGTGTTCCATACCGATAATCACACGACGAGCTCCGGTAACCAAATCCATCGCTCCTCCCATGCCCGGCACCATTTTGCCAGGTACCATCCAATTGGCCAGACTGGCTTCCTGATCCACTTCCAGACCACCCAGCACACAGGCATCCACATGGCCGCCGCGAATCAGCGCAAATGAAAACGCACTATCAAAAGTACAGCCACCAGCTGCAATACCACACGGCTGCCCCCCAGCATTCACCATATTCGGATTGGCTTCATCTGGATTAAATGCTGCCAGACCCAGAAAACCATTTTCAGACTGTAAGGTAATATGAACATCTTCCGGCACATAATTGGCCACCTGTGTCGGCAGACCAATCCCAAGATTCACCACATCACCGTCATTAAATTCCAGCGCAATTCTGCGTGCAATCAGCTCTTTTGCATTCATGGCAATAATCCCCTATGCTGGATAAACAATATAATCAATCAGTGCTGCTGGCGTAATCGCTGCATCTGGTGTAATTGCGCCTACTTCAACCACGTTATTCGCTTCCACAATTACCGTTTTCGCCGCCAGAGCAACCAGCGGATTGAAATTCTGCGCCGCCAGCTCATACACCAAATTACCCAGCTTATCGGCCGTTTTGGCTTCCACAATAGCCAAGTCAGCCTCCAGAGGCAGTTCCAGCAGAAACTCGCGCCCATTCACCTCAATTTTCTGCTTACCTTCCTCAACCACCGTTCCCAGCCCTGTTGGCGTCAGCACTCCGCCCAGACCAGCACCGGCTGCGCGAATACGCTCAGCCAAAGTACCCTGCGGCACCAGCTCCACCTCAATCTCGCCGGCAATCATTTTTTTACCAGTTTCCGGATTGGTACCAATGTGGGAAGTAATTACTTTTTTCACCCGATTATGCGTAATCAACGGCCCTACACCGGTTTCCACAAATGCCGTGTCATTGCCAATAATCGTTAAATCTTTCACCCCTGCATCCAGAATGGCCTGTACTAATCTGGCAGGCGTACCTATACCCATAAAACCGCCAAACATAATTGTCATGCCATCCCACAGATGATTTTTCACATCTGCCAAACTGAGCTGTTTCGTTTTCATATTTTTCTAACCTGAGACAAACCAAAATCCAGACAAAAAGCAACTACCCTTCCAGCCTACATGCACATCAGGACATATCGTCTTGTCGGCCGGCGGTGCCCACAGCTACCGCCAACCATTTAGCAATTACTCAATATCCATATCTAGAATTGCGGCGCTTAGCCCTTTGCCATGCATATCATGAGCCAGAGAACGGGTCACCCCGCCACCCAGCGCGCCATACATCACAAAATTCAGCGCACCAATATTTGGCAGCTCATAGCGCACCACCTCACCAGTCACAACGTCAGCAAAAAACGCTTTCACCTTTTCCGGTGTAACAGCCGCTTTCAGACGCTCAAAGTCTTCAGGTTGATAAGCAATTACCGAAATATTAGAAGTATTGCCCTTATCACCAGTACGAGAGTGTGCAATTTCACGTAGCTTCATTATCAAACCTCCAGATAGTCAATGCTGGTTGTCACCAGATTACGCGGAATATAAGTAGAATCCATCGCCACAATTTCTTTGACAGACTTCATTGCACCACCACCGCCAGCAGGACCATTGGTATACAAAGCTTCCACTTCATTACCCACCACCGCAGCAGCAGCTTTCGTTTCAAAACGGCCGGCCACACGTACACGCACCTCGTAAGGCTGACTATTCCGAGACAACGTCGCCCCATGCAAAGAATCCACTCCGATTAAATCGAAACGAACCTCTTGTGGCTGCACAGCAGTAATCGCAAAACGTTCTTTCACAATGTCCAAAGCCAAACGACCACGCTCAACCGCACCAGGGCCGGCATAGCTCATCTCACCTTCACCAATAAAGCCATCCTCATAACCCACAGACACCTTCAACGTTTCTGGACGCGCACGGCCGGTACCGCCTGATACCGCCACACGATCCTTACCCACCTGAGTAAACGTTACCTGACTGAAATCAGCAGTCACATCCGGCGTTTTATACTCATCCGGCCGGTGAATTTCATACAGCATCTGTTCTTTACAAGTATCAGGCGTCACCATACCGCCAGAACCTTCAACTTTAGTAATCACCGCATCACCATCCGCACTGATTTCAGCAATTGGAAAGCCTAAACGTGCCAGATCAGGTACATAACGATAGCCTGGGTCAGCAAAATAGCCACCGGTAATTTGGCCGGCACATTCCAACAAATGTCCCAGAATCGTGCCTTTACCCAGATGCGCCCAATCATCCGCTGCCCATTGAAACTCATGCATCATAATAGACAGGAATAAAGACGGGTCAGAAACACGGCCTGCAATCACAATATCCGCCCCGTTAGCCAGCGCCTGCACCATTGGTTCCGCACCAATATAGGCATTAGCAGAAACAATTTTCTTGCCACATTGTGAAACTGGTTTTTGCTGCTCATCCAGCAACAAATCCTGCTGCATGACCTGTTCAAAAACATCATCACCTTCAATAATCGCAATTTTCAGATTTTTAGCGCCTAGCGAACGCGCAATCTCAGCAGTTAACTTCGCAGCAGCCCGCGGATTGGCAGAACCCATATTGGTCACAATCCTAATGCCCTTTTCCAGACAGGCCGGCAATACCGCCCGCATACGTGCACCCAGCAATTCATTAAAACCAGCATCCGGATTGTGTTTTTTCTGGCGCTGACCAATCGCAATCGTCCGCTCAGCCAAACATTCAAACACCAGATACTGAATATTCCCTTTTTCAGCCAACTCAACCGCCGGCTCAATCCGGTCGCCGGCATATCCGGCACCGCAACCAATTCTGATTTTTTTCATCATCCATACCTCATTACACACAATAATTTACAAACAGCCTTTTACAGCGGGAATACACCCGTCACCACTGCACCAATCGCCATCACAATAGAAGCCAGCCACAAAACCGGAATACTGAATCTCTGATGATCGGCCAGATCCACACCACACAGACTGCATAAGAGAAAAGTAGCAGGCGTCAGCGGACTTACCGGAAAACCTGTAGTCATCTGTCCCAGCAAAGAAGCCTGTGCCACCTCAATCGGCGGGAAACCGCCAATATTCGCCACTACCGGCATAATGCCGAAATAATAAGAATCAGGATCAAATACCAGACTCAGCGGCATCGCAATCAGACTGACAATAAACGGAATATGAGAAGAAAGCGCATCAGGCACAAAATGACCAGCAGAAACCGCCATCGCCTTAAGCATGCCGGATTCACCCATAATGCCCGTGAACACACCTGCCGCAAACAAAATCGAAGCCATCATCAGCGCACCCTTAGCATGCGCATTAATTCGCGCAGATTGCTCAGCCGGTTTACGGTAATTCAGCGTCAGCGCAATACAGCAGGCCACCATAAAAATAACAACCGGCGGAATCTTAGTGGCCACCATACCGGTAATCACCAAAACCACCAGAATAATATTCGGCCAGAATAAATGCGGACGACGCAGTTTGCGTTCTTCCTCAGTCAGCTCTTTAGGCGCAAAATGCGTTACCGCATTTTCATCACCACCAGCACTGGCTGTAGCTCCAGCCAGCCCCAAACGCCGTTCTTCCTTACGACCCCAGTACCAGCCCATAAATACCATGAATGCCAAACCGCAAATCTGTGCAGGAATCAAAGGCGTAAACAAATCATGCGTCGATACATCCAAAGCAGCCGCAGCGCGAATCATCGGCCCCGTCCAAGGCAGAAAATTTACACCTGCACTCAATGCCGTAATACCGGCCAGAATTCTTTTATCGATGCCCAACTTGTCATACAAAGGCAGCATCGCCGGCACAGTAATCAGAAAAGTCACCGCACCATTACCATCCAAATGCGCAATCAGCGCCAGCACACCCGTACCGATAATGATTTTCTTCGGACTGGTACCGACAACCTTTAGAATTTTGGCAATAATCGGATCAAACATCCCCGCATCGCTTACCACACCAAAGAAAATAATGGCAAACACGAACATAGCCGCCATCGGTGCCAGTTTCGCAATCCCCGCCACCACCATCTTAGGAATCGTGGTGTAATGTGGCACAATTTCCTGACCACCATCAAACAATGGCACAGCATAAAGCGCAACCACCGCTCCCAGAATCGGAATCGTAATTAAAGCGACAATCGGCGATAGCCGCTTGCTCATAATACAAAACAGCAAAGTTGCAATAGTTAATATGCCTATTAAAGCCAGCATAAAAGTCCCCTTTTTGGGTCGTTATTAATAAAAAAAAGAATCAATATCCAACAATGCAGCATTCTCACCATAACGACCCACCCTGTCTAATCGATTAAAAAGATGGATTAATAAAGAAAATCGATTAATCAATTCCGCTTTAAAAAACATTGATAAAAAAATAATAAACTTTGCAGAAAATATGCTATCGTAGAAAATGATAAAAATAAAAACGGCAATTAATGATATATGAATATATCAATCAAACAGATAAAAGCTTTTCTCGCATTGGTCGAAGAAGACAATTTCACCCGGGCCGCACAGAAAATTCATTTATCTCAGCCTGCGTTCAGCAGCCTTATAGCTAATTTAGAACAGGAAATCGGCTACCGCCTGTTTGACAGAGATACCCGCAAAGTTCGCCTAAATGAAAACGGTATCCACTTCATCAAACTGGCACGTGAACTCATGTTTGCTTACGAACGAACAACCAAAGAAATACGTTCTCATGCCAATGCCTATCAGGAAAAACTAATACTCGCAGTCATGCCCTCCATCGTCGTGCAATGGGTGTCGCAGCTGCTGGCCACCTTTCATCACCGGCATGCCAACATCAAAGTCGAACTGTTAGACACACAATGGGACTTATGCCTACAAGCTTTATTACAAGGACACGCCGAGCTGGCCTTAACCGCCAAATCCCCGTCTTTAACAGAAATATCATCTGAATTTCTTTTTTCAGATAAATTTCATCTTATTTGTCATATAAACCATCCATTGGCGTGCAAAGACAATATCCAACTCAAAGATCTACTGGAATACGACATGATAGGCTTCACCAAAGGCACTAGCATCCGCCACTATGTCGATAAAATCGTTGATTTATTTGGAATTAATTATGTAGTTGAAGTCAGTCAACTCACCACCATGATGGGGCTGGTTGCAGCAAACTATGGCATTGGACTGGTGCCCAGACTGACCTTATTTCAGTTTGAGCACAATAATCTGGTCGTCAAAGACGTACAAGACATGAATCTGGAACGATCCATATATCTGATAAAACACAAAGAACGAAAACTCTCAGCACAGGCGGAGAATTTTTACTACCATATCAAAGCCAATATCTTCAGCGATTAACTACCCGTATTAGCAAATAATTATTTTATTTTCCAGCAGTAGCCGGACGGGCACGACGCTGGCCAGTTGCAGAAGAGAATTCAGCAGGCTGAGCACTACTACCGCTCACACTAATTTCATACCGCAACTTTTCATAAGTAGCTTTACCTATACCTTTCACCTTCATAATATCTGCTGTAGAAACAAAAGGACCATGTTCATTCCGATATTCCACAATTGCCTGCGCTTTAACCGCTCCAATATGCGGTAAGGATTGTAGCTGCTGCGCTGTAGCAGAATTAATATTTACCGCCGCCCGCGCCGAAACCATAGTTAACAATAATGTCAGCAGCACAATCATCTTCCGCATTTGTTTCTCCCCTGAATATCCACTTGAAGAATTGAGCACATCCTTACATTCAGAATGTGCCAAAAGCATAAAACACAAATAACATTTATGCAAATATTATTTTTATACCCATTCAGTAATTCATATAGCACAAATACCCAAACAACCCACCACAAACCAAACATAAAAAATATACTTTTCTTGAAAGGTTTGCACAGATTCAGGATAATTCATACCGGATAAACCCTGTCCCATACAACAAGGTTTAGAACCTTACTAAAACAAAGCTGATTCAGGCAGCTGTCACCCTTCATCAAAAGGCAACTTCATGGCATCACATCTGGCTAACGCAATTCGCTTTCTAGCAATGGACGCAATTCAACAGGCTAACTCCGGCCACCCTGGTGCACCAATGGGCATGGCCGAAATGGCAACTGTACTTTGGCGCGAATTCCTGCAACACAACCCGGCAAATCCTAAATTCTACAACCGTGACCGCTTCATTTTATCCAATGGCCACGCCTCCATGTTGCTGTACAGCCTGCTGCATCTGAGCGGCTACAACCTCAGCATAGAAGACCTGAAAAACTTTCGTCAGCTGCATAGCAAAACACCCGGCCACCCCGAGTATGGCTACACTGATGGCGTCGAAACCACCACTGGTCCTCTGGGACAGGGCATCGGTAATGCAGTTGGTATGGCATTAGCCGAAAAAATTCTGGCAGCCCGATTCAACAAACCCGGCTTCAACATCATGGATCATTACACCTACGTTTTCGTCGGTGATGGCTGCTTAATGGAAGGTATCTCTCACGAAGTATGTTCACTGGCCGGCACCCTCAAACTAGGCAAACTAATTGTTTTATATGATGACAATAACATTTCCATTGATGGCAAAGTAGACAACTGGTTTAGCGAAAACATTCCTGAACGCTTTGCTGCTTACGGCTGGCACACCGTGGCCAATGTAGACGGCCATGATGAAGTCGCCATCCGCGCAGCCATCACCGCCGCCAAAGCCGAAACTGATAAACCATCTATCATATGTTGCAAAACCAAAATCGGAAAAGGTGCAGCTAATAAAGAGGGTAGCCATAAAACCCACGGCGCCCCACTAGGTGCCGAAGAAATTGCCGCTACACGGACAGCCCTTAACTGGACACATGCGCCCTTTACCATTCCACAGGAAATCTACGACGATTGGAATGCAGCAGCAGCCGGCGCAAAACTGGAGCAGGACTGGCAAGATTTATTTAGCCGTTACCAGCAGCAATATCCGGCCGAAGCTACAGAATTCATGCGCCGTATGGATAGCAAACTGCCAGAAAATTACGACGCCCATGTACAAAAAGCCTTGAACGACATATGCAACAAAGCTGAAAAAGTTGCTACTCGCAAAGCCAGTCAGAACAGTATCGAAATTCTGGCAGAGATTCTGCCAGAATTAGTTGGCGGTTCTGCAGATCTTACACCCTCAAACCTGACCGACTGGTCCGGCAGTACCTCTATAACGCCCTCAGATAGCGGCAATTATATTCACTATGGCGTGCGCGAATTTGGTATGGCTGCCATCATGAATGGCCTCAGCCTACACGGCGGCATCAAGCCGTTTGGCGCCACCTTCCTAATGTTCAGCGAATATGCACGTAATGCCCTGCGCATGGCAGCACTGATGCGTATCAATCCGGTATTCGTATTTACTCACGACTCAATTGGCTTAGGAGAGGACGGCCCTACACACCAACCTGTGGAACAAATCGCTACCTTACGCCTCATTCCGAATATGAGTGTATGGCGTCCGTGCGACAGCGCAGAATCATTGGTGGCCTGGGCTGATGCCGTAGCTGCTGAAAACCACCCAAGCTGCTTAATTTTCAGCCGTCAGGGATTACCTTTTATGCCAAGAACCAGCCAGCAGCTAGCAGATATACGCCGTGGCGGATACGTGTTAAAAACCGCAAATGAAAAAACAACACAGGCCGTACTGATTGCCACTGGTTCCGAAGTTGAACTAGCCATTAATGCGCAAAGCAAACTAGCCGAAATGGGCATAGGCACTACCGTTGTCTCTATGCCCAATACCAATATCTTCGACAGGCAAGATAAAGCATATCGCGACAGTGTCTTACCAGCCGGCATACCTCGTATTGCCATAGAAGCTGGCGTCAGTGATTCTTGGTACAAATACGTAGGCAACAATGGAGCCATTATCGGCATCAACCGCTTTGGTGAATCTGCGCCTGCAGAGCAACTCTTCAAAGAATTTGGCTTTACCGTTGAGCAAGTAGTTGATGTGGTTAAACGCCTAATTTAAATCAACTCGTAAAAAAGCCAGCAGTAATTGCTGGCTTTTTTATATCAGATCAATTCCCATCAATCTTTTACATTAACATGGCGCGTTTCTGGCATCATCAACATCGCTATGATAGAAAATACACTGGTAACCACCACATAATAAGCAGGGGAGACTGCACCAAAATGCTCTATTAACCAGGTTAACACAAACTGCGCCGTACCTCCGAACAATGTCACGCCAATCGCATAAATTAACGATACACCCGTTGCGCGCAACGCAATCGGCATCATTTCTGGAATTGCCACCAAACTACTGGCACCACTCATTCCTGTTAACAACGTAACTGTCATCGTCACCAGCAACAACATTGCCACACTTTCAGTTTTTACCAACATATAAAACATTGGCACAATCAGCAACATCAAAGCCACACGTGGCCAGAGCATAATACTTTTGCGCCCATATTTATCAGCCAGAAAACCGGCTAGCAGAGAAAACAGAAACATCATTACCCCGCCCAAAACAGTACTAATTTGAGCAACTGCCGGATTCAACTCAAGCGTATTAATAGCAAAAGTAGTCATATAATTGCCAACCTGAGCCGTAATAGCAGTCGACATCAAAGCTAAAATACCCAGAATAACCTCTTTTCGATAACGCGTGAATATTATCTTTATTATCTGAGAATCACTATGATAGGCTGGTTTTTCCAAAGTTTCCGGTAAAGCACGGCGAATATAAACGGCAATCGGAATTAATGCCAGACTCACCAGAAATGGTATACGCCATCCCCAACTAGCCAACTGCTCGGAACTCAGTGTAGCAGAAACAACATAACCCACCACTCCGCCTACAGCCACTGCAATACCCTGACTAGCCATTTGCCAGCTGGCATAAAAAGCGCGTTGATTAGGAGGCGCTGATTCGATAAGCATAGACGAAGCCGGACCAACCTCTCCACCTAGCGCCAAACCTTGTACTAGACGAGCCAACAGCACAATAATTGGTGCAGCAATACCGATACTTTCATAACTAGGCGTAGCAGCCAGTCCCAGCGTACCAATCGTAATTAACGTTACCGTTAAAATCATGGCCGCTCTTCGCCCTTTTTTATCTGCATAAGTACCAATTAACAGTCCACCAAGAGGACGAGTAAAAAAACCTACACCATAAACAGCCACAGCAGTCAGCAAGCTGATAAATTTATCATCATTTGGAAAAAAAGACTTTGCAATATAAACAGAGAAAAACGAATAAATAATAAAATCGTAAAATTCTAGTGCATTACCCGCTACTGCCGCAGCTATCGCTTTCGCCGGTGGCTTCTTGTGTTCAACAGCCTCTTGGCCTGTATTCATATTAAAACTCCCTGATAAAATAAAAAAATCAAAACAAAATTATTTTAAAAATCGTTCTGCCAGCGCTACCCAGTAAGTGGCACCAATAACAATATTCTTATCATTAAAATCATAATAAGGATTATGCAGATCAAAACCAGAAGCAGCATCCTTTTCCTTCAGACCATTACCAATAAATAAATAACTTCCCGGACACTTTTCCAGCATAAACGCAAAATCTTCACTACCAGCCATAGGTTGCGTCTGGTCTACAATATCTTCTTCTGCAACCACATCACGGGCAACATCACGGGCAAATTGTGTTTCCTTACTCGTGTTAAATACAGGAGCATAACCATGTTGATAATCCACAGAAGCCACCACATTAAAACTTTGTGCCTGAGCATGAGCTATAGCCTCAATACGTTCCTGCAACATCTTACGTACTTCCGGCTTAAAACAACGCACAGTCAGCTTTAATTCAGCTTGTTCCGGTATCACATTATTGGCTACACCTGCATGGAACATACCCACAGTCACCACTGCTGAATCAAGCGGATTTACATTACGAGACACAATCGTCTGCAAAGCCATCACAATAGAAGAAGCAGCCACAATAGGGTCGTGCGTATTATGCGGTTTCGCCCCGTGACCACCTACCCCTTTAACCGTAATCGTAGCCACATCAGAAGAAGCCATCATCCAGCCATCATAAAAATGCAATTCACCTTGAGGATAACCAGGCATATTGTGCATACCATATACCGCATCACACGGATATTTTTCAAAAAGGCCGTCAGCAATCATCTGCATTGCGCCGCTACCCGATTTACCATACTCTTCAGCCGGCTGAAAAATCAAATTCAGCGTTCCATTAAACGCCTTTCTACTTGCCAGCACTTTCGCTGCTGCCAACAACATCGTCGTATGCCCATCATGACCACAGGCATGCATCTTCCCTTCATGTTTACTCGAATGCGTCACACCACTTTCTTCCAAAATCGGAAGGGCATCCATATCAGCACGAATACCAACACTCTTTGAACCATCACCAACACGAAGCTGGGCAACTAAACCGGTGCCTCCAATTCCTCGCTCAACTTGATAACCCCATTGCTCCAACATACCAGCAACCAGATCACTGGTACGATTTTCAGCAAAAGCCAGCTCAGGGTGTTGATGAATATCATGACGCAACTGAACAAAAGTATCCAATTCAGCCTCTACCATTTCCCTAACTGCTTTCATAAACATACCCTTACACATATTCTTTAAAAGAAAGGATTATAGCTTAACAAACACGATTTTCATTGACAAAAAAGAATAATTAAAAACAGAATTTGATGTTATTGACACTAATTATTAAGAACTTATTATATAAATATATGATTTATTTAAATAGATTACATATTTATAACCAAAAATCAAACTAATAACTTAAATTTATTTCCAACAATATTAAAATTAAGTTGTTAATTGATAGTTTAATATCCAAAAAAATTAAAAGAAAAAATGCACTTTACATCAAAATATAAAGTGCATTTAAACATTAAAAACGTATTATCCAGCTTTAATATATATCAGAATATTAAATTCTAACAAAAATTCAATATTCTACCTAAATTTCATATCTCTATTAAATATCAATAATAAAATTAGCGCAAACATGGCAACCAAAGGTAAAACCCAAACATAGCGCCAAGTAACAGGAAAATAACTAAGCTTTAACACACCATTCCATTGTGGTGGGACTGAAACTTGCACTAAAGATCCTGAATCATCCGCAACAACAGGTAAAGAGTGATCGTTAATTTTTGCAGTATAACCAAACCACCATAAGCGAGGAAAAATAAGAGTTAACACCTCTTTATGTTCTGGGATTCTAATTAAATCAATATTATTCTGATGTGATAAAACATTAACGCCCGCAATATTAGGAAATACAAAAGGAGAATTTCTGTTCCATCCTATAGTTTTGTCTAACGGTAAAGAAACATAAAGATCATGCCTACTTCCTGCAAATTGAACCACAGTGTATCCACATTGCTTAAACTGAGAACTAAAAGCAGAATATTTAGCTTCATCTACAATAATTGTGCTAATACGCATCAACTCAGCCTGGCAAACATGAGATTTGTCAGATAATTGCAAAATATTCTTTAAAGACATCTCAGGCTTGAAAATACCATGCGAAGTTTGATTTGCAGGCAGAATCTTATCTAATCTTTTATTACCAACCGGAGTATAACCATTTATTGATTTAATACCATAAAAACCAAACAGAGCAGAAGCAATATCATTAAATTGTCTAATCTGATTTAAATTAGTATTATCTGGAAGCGATAAAACATAGCCTTCCAAATTGACATTTTTAGGTAAACTAATTTGCTCTGCTAAATCAGTATGTCTCGAATAATAGCCACCCAAAGTTGGCAATCCATTTAATATAATTAATAGTATTAATAAACTTAACCCTACCATTGAAAATGAGCTTTTTCTCTTTATAAACATAGGGCTCAATAAAAGTAACCAAATTGAAAAAATCTGCAACACAACAAAAATAGGATGGAGATTCCAAGAATTAAAAAAAACAAATATTGACGATAAAAGAATAAAACACAAATATTTCTTATTCAAATTTGCCAAAATACTTTTATTTAAAAAAAATGAATCGCGCTCCAATAAAAATAAAATTAATATAAAACATAAAATCAGCGCGAATGTATCAAATCCGGCATAAAAAGGTAATCCAAGAAAAAAACAGCCCAAGATAATGTATAAAACAAAAGAAATTTTTTTATTTAATTTTATACCTTTCTCATTTATACCTTGAGCAAATTGCAAAATATAGAATACAGCTAAACACTCAAATAAACTTAGAAAAGGTAAAAAGCGAAAAGGCCAGCGAAAAGGTCCAAACTGACTGGGCATTTGTGACAAAACAAAAAACGCAATCATTAAAGTCAAAAATATTTTTAAATTGTCATTTTTTTGCCATAATGATTTCACATTGTAGTAAAAAAAAACTATTGGTACGAATAAAGTTGAAAAACCTAAAGGAATGAGTATTAATTTATAGCTAAAATAAGTCATGTAATCATAAAATGTAGGGAAAAAACCCATAATGATTGTTGCCCAAGACGGTATAAAAGCTTTATTTTGGTTATCAAATCCACTAACTCGGTTAATTAACTCATGAGAAAAAATATATTCAGAATAAATAGGAAAAGCAAAAATAAAAGCCAAAACGGTAGGTAAACTTAAATAAAATGCTTTTTGCAATCCATTAGATTGTTTCAGTTGATAAGCTACACTGACTACAACAAAAACAACGTAACCGATGACACCATGTGGCCAGCCAGCTGCTAACAAAAAAATGACTGAAATAAAATTTAAAACAATATTTGTTTTAGAAAAATGATTTAGAAGTAACAAAAAAGTGGCAATAGAAACCATGGCCCAAGCCTGCCCACTAGCTGCATTCCACCATGCACCTAAATACTGATAAAGAAAAATTGGCTGAATCACAGCTAAACTAGCAAATGCATAAGCATAACAATTTTGCAGTTTGAACGTTTTAGCAATAGACAAAGACGAAAGGCATACTAATACAATATTAATGAAAGCTAATACCCGTCCAGGTAACTGAATATCATCAAACTTGGAAGTAATGAGAGAAACGAGAATATTTTGCGGCAAAAAAATTCCTCTATCTAAATCAATCACTTCATTACCGCCAAAATACATCGAATCAACAATTAAAGGTATTTTACCCTGTGACCATATATGACCCATCTGTCTGAAAAAACCCAGCATTTCAAATTCGGCATCATCAACACAAAAAAAATCGTTCTGAAACAAACAACAAATAGTTATAACAGTAATAGCATATAATGTAGAAAATAACAGAGCCTGTTTAAGGTTAATTTTATTTTGGTTCATCGATTTTTATCCGAATCTTTAAGATTATTACAATCGGCACATATCACTCAATATCGGTACTAGACAGAATTCATACAAATTATCGAATTATCTTACCAGTATCTAACATAAACTTTTAATCAACGTTCGCGAACAATACTTTGAATAGGTGTGTTATACAAAATCATCAAAAATGATACGCCAAGTATATTGAATCCAGTATGAACCTGCTAAACAAATAGTCCGGAATTGAAATGTACTAAAATGGCTTATAACCCTATTCTAGAATTAATAACAGCAAGTAGAAAATATTTCTGCAACTCTTCCACTTTCTAAATTTATAAATATCTAGCCAATAATATGATACCTACAATTAAAGCCAGCAAAGCTAGGCTTTTTTTATCCTGAATTAAAAAAACAATTGGATCTTCATTCATCAAACCACGTTTTGTCATCATCCATAAGTTACCTATCAAATAAATCATGAGGAGCTGCACCAACCACAATAAAGCGGGGACATGATAAAGAACAATTGTTTCAGACGCAGTGATGTATAGACCAAATAGAATAATGGCTCCGATATAGGTACTTATACCCAAAGGCCAAAGTATATCCAAATCAGATTTAATATACCCCCTACCAGCAATTACTTTTTTTTCATCTGGCATAGCAATCAGCTCAGTACAACGTTTAACTGTAGCTAGACTTAAAAAAATAGAAATTGAAAAAGCTAAAAGCGGATAGCTTAAATCAATATTTGTAACCACACCTCCAGCAAAAATTCGGATGGTATACAGAACAGACAAAATTATAATATCAAGCAATATAATTTGTTTTAATCTCAAACTATATATAGTAGTTATCAATAAATATAATAAAAAAACACTAAAAAACATCCAAGAAATATTGATAGCAATAATAGCAGCAATGATTAATAGTACTAGACTGGCTGTTATACCTTGTACGATTGATAACTTTCCCGATGCAAAAGGGCGCTGCATTTTATTACTATGGACACGATCATTTTCTATGTCCCATAAATCGTTAAGGATATAAGTTGCTGATGCACCTAAAGAAAAAGCCACAAATCCGACAAAAGTTGTAAATAATTTATGCAAATCAAAGAATTGAAAAGCAGTTAACAGAGGAACAAAAAGTAAAATATTTTTTAGCCATTGATGTATGCGAATCGCTTTCATCCAAGTATTGATGCTAAAACCAGTATTTTCCCATTTCTTTAAAACAGGTGTTCCAGATTGTTGAATCTTGAGAGTTAATTGATTTACTTTTTTTCCTACTACAATTGCACCACATGCTTCCTTCCAGATTACTAAATCAGCAACATTATCACCAGCATAAACAAATTCTTGACCAATCTTTTCCTGTATGGCATTGAGTTTATTAATACCTTTTAGATTTTGCCTAGAATTAGTAGCAATAACATCATCGAAACATTGAAGATAGTTAGCTGTTTTTTCTGCAATACCCTCATATGCAGCAGTGGCTAGATAGATTTTTCTTCCATTTTGTTTTTCATGCCAAATATATTCGAGTAGTTCTTGGCGATAAGGCATTTGTTCAGCACGATAACCTGTCTGCTCATAAACAAATTTTTTTAATTCTACCTTGCTATGAAAACATAACTTGATCAGTTTAAAAATTACATAAGGTTTTATCTTAATCAAGGCTATTAAAGTTTCATGTAACGAATCAGTCAGAATTAAAGTTCCATCTAAATCCACTACAAGTGGATGACTAGATTCTTGCACTATTTTTCCTTAACAAATCAAACAAAAAAAATAATTTTATATATAACTGTCAATACCATCAACATATAGATTATTTATCTTGATTAAATCAGATATCAAACAAATAAAGAACAACTTTCCCTGATTTAGAAACAGTTATGAGTAAATATATACCTAATAATTTTATACTAATTATACCCGTCCCCACACAGGATTTGACTACAGCAACAGCAGGCAAGCAATCTATTTCCTCTTCGGCCGCGAAACGACCGGCCTGCCGCAGGAGTTCGCACAGGCCAGAGCAGATCACTGCCTGCGTATCCCTCAGACTTCCCATATCCGCTCATTGAATCTATCCAACGCAGCGGCCATCGTAGTGTACGAAGCCCTACGGCAGCAGGGGTTCGCTGGTTTGTCTTAACCAGTTTCTCATTCAGCACAAAGCAAAAAACCCAGTAGACTATCTACTGGGTTCTTTTTAATGGGTGTCTGGCGGTGTCCTACTTTCACATGGGCATCCATACTATCATCGGCGCTAGGTCGTTTCACGGTCCTGTTCGGGATGGGAAGGCGTGGGACCAACCCGCTATGGCCGCCAGACTTTAAACTGTCAAATCAGAAAGCCTTAATCTTGGTGATGCTTGTATTCTCATCAGTAAGCTTTATCATTTACCTTGCACATCTTCTGCGTGCGAAGTCCTTCAAATGATAGAGTCAAGCCTCACGAGCAATTAGTATCGGTTAGCTCCAAGTGTTACCACTCTTCCACACCCGACCTATCAACGTCCTGGTCTCGAACGTCTCTTTAGAGGGATTAAATCCCTAGGGAAGTCTCATCTTCAGGCGAGTTTCACGCTTAGATGCTTTCAGCGTTTATCTCTTCCGAACTTAGCTACCCGGCGATGCGACTGGCGTCACAACCGGTACACCAGAGGTTCGTCCACTCCGGTCCTCTCGTACTAGGAGCAGCCCCCGTCAAACTTCCAACGCCCACTGCAGATAGGGACCAAACTGTCTCACGACGTTTTAAACCCAGCTCACGTACCACTTTAAATGGCGAACAGCCATACCCTTGGGACCGACTACAGCCCCAGGATGTGATGAGCCGACATCGAGGTGCCAAACTCCGCCGTCGATATGAACTCTTGGGCGGAATCAGCCTGTTATCCCCGGAGTACCTTTTATCCGTTGAGCGATGGCCCTTCCATTCAGAACCACCGGATCACTATGTCCTGCTTTCGCACCTGCTCGACTTGTCGGTCTCGCAGTTAAGCTACCTTGTGCCATTGTACTATCAGTCCGATTTCCGACCGGACCTAGGTAACCTTCGAACTCCTCCGTTACTCTTTGGGAGGAGACCGCCCCAGTCAAACTGCCTACCATGCACGGTCCCCGATCCAGATAATGGATCCGGGTTAGAACCTCAAAGTCACCAGGGTGGTATTTCAAGGACGGCTCCACAGAAACTAGCGTTCCTGCTTCTTAGCCTCCCACCTATCCTACACAAGTGACTTCAAAGTCCAATGCAAAGCTACAGTAAAGGTTCACGGGGTCTTTCCGTCTAGCAGCGGGGAGATTGCATCTTCACAACCATTTCAACTTCGCTGAGTCTCAGGAGGAGACAGTGTGGCCATCGTTACGCCATTCGTGCGGGTCGGAACTTACCCGACAAGGAATTTCGCTACCTTAGGACCGTTATAGTTACGGCCGCCGTTTACTGGGGCTTCGATCCGATGCTTGCACATCTTCAATTAACCTTCCAGCACCGGGCAGGCGTCACACCCTATACGTCCACTTTCGTGTTTGCAGAGTGCTGTGTTTTTATTAAACAGTCGCAGCCACCTATTCTCTGCGACCTCTAATAGCTTACAGAGTAAATCTTTCACCATCAGAGGCATACCTTCTCCCGAAGTTACGGTATCAATTTGCCGAGTTCCTTCTCCTGAGTTCTCTCAAGCGCCTTAGAATTCTCATCCTACCCACCTGTGTCGGTTTGCGGTACGGTTTCATTCAAACTGAAGCTTAGTGGCTTTTCCTGGAAGCGTGGTATCAGTCACTTCGTGTCCTTAGACACTCGTCATCACTTCTCGGCGTTAAGCACCCGGATTTGCCTAAGTGCTCCACCTACCGGCTTAAACGATCTATTCCAACAGATCGATGACCTAACCTTCTCCGTCCCCACATCGCATTTGAATCAAGTACAGGAATATTAACCTGTTTCCCATCGACTACGCATCTCTGCCTTGCCTTAGGGGCCGACTCACCCTACGCCGATGAACGTTGCGTAGGAAACCTTGGGTTTTCGGCGACAGGGCTTTTCACCCTGTTTATCGCTACTCATGTCAACATTCGCACTTCTGATACCTCCAGCATGCTTCTCAACACACCTTCTTCGGCCTACAGAACGCTCCCCTACCATGTCAGTTGCCTGACATCCGCAGCTTCGGTTACAGATTTGAGCCCCGTTACATCTTCCGCGCAGGACGACTCGACCAGTGAGCTATTACGCTTTCTTTAAATGATGGCTGCTTCTAAGCCAACATCCTGGCTGTCTCGGCCTTCCCACTTCGTTTACCACTTAATCTGTCATTTGGGACCTTAGCTGGCGGTCTGGGTTGTTTCCCTCTTGACACCGGACGTTAGCACCCGATGTCTGTCTCCCGAGGAACCACTTGATGGTATTCTTAGTTTGCCATGGGTTGGTAAGTCGCAATGACCCCCTAGCCATAACAGTGCTTTACCCCCATCAGTGTCTTGCTCGAGGCACTACCTAAATAGTTTTCGGGGAGAACCAGCTATCTCCGAGTTTGTTTAGCCTTTCACCCCTATCCACAGCTCATCCCCGCATTTTGCAACATGCGTGGGTTCGGTCCTCCAGTACCTGTTACGGCACCTTCAACCTGGCCATGGATAGATCACTCGGTTTCGGGTCTACACCCAGCAACTCGTCGCCCTATTAAGACTCGGTTTCCCTGCGCCTCCCCTAATCGGTTAAGCTCGCTACTGAATGTAAGTCGTTGACCCATTATACAAAAGGTACGCAGTCACGGATTACTCCGCTCCCACTGTTTGTATGCATCAGGTTTCAGGTTCTGTTTCACTCCCCTCCCGGGGTTCTTTTCGCCTTTCCCTCACGGTACTGGTTCACTATCGGTCGATGATGAGTATTTAGCCTTGGAGGATGGTCCCCCCATATTCAGACAGGATTTCTCGTGTCCCGCCCTACTTCTCGTATACTTAGTACCATCTCTGAAATTTCAAATACGGGGCTATCACCCTCTGTGGCCAAGCTTCCCAGCTTGTTCTTCTATCTCAGTGACTATCATATACAGGCTCTTACGCGTTCGCTCGCCACTACTTGCGCAATCTCGGTTGATTTCTTTTCCTCTGGGTACTTAGATGGTTCAGTTCTCCAGGTTCGCTTCTCTAAACCTATGTATTCAGTTTAGGATACCATGCTTTTACATGGTGGGTTTCCCCATTCGGATATCGCGGGATCACAGCTCTATTGCCAGCTCCCCCACGCTTTTCGCAGGCTTACACGTCCTTCTTCGCCTATCATCGCCAAGGCATCCACCTGATGCACTTATTCACTTGACTCTATCATTTCAAGAACCTCTTGACTTCATCACAACTACCGTTGACCTGTAATCATGACTTAAGCTCCCTACTCTCATAAAGCTTACTTCTTGGTTGTCTGAACAACGCCTTTTGTCTTCGTTGCTCAGCGATACAATCATCACCCAATTCTTTCAGCACTTCCACTTCATCCGTCTCCAGACTCTGCTTCCATGCCTCAATCTTTGTTTGTTGATTTCGGCTTTCCAATTTGTTAAAGATCGATGCGTTACTTCGCAAATTAAATTCAGCTTCCGCTTCATCTGCTTCCAGATAAACTCAATTTAATTTCCAAAGTAAAGTGTGGTGGAGGCAAACGGGATCGAACCGATGACCCCCTGCTTGCAAAGCAGGTGCTCTACCAACTGAGCTATGCCCCCTCTCTTCTTAAATAAGTGGTGGGTCTGGGAGGACTTGAACCTCCGACCCCACGCTTATCAAGCGTGTGCTCTAACCAGCTGAGCTACAAACCCAGTTTATTCAGTCTCTTCTCGCATCTTTTCAGTTTACCGATAAGTGTGAATGCGAATAACCCTCTTCTTTTCTCTAGAAAGGAGGTGATCCAGCCGCAGGTTCCCCTACGGCTACCTTGTTACGACTTCACCCCAGTCATGAAGCATACCGTGTTAAGCGACCCCCTTGCGGTTAGTCTACCCAATTCTGGTATCCCCCACTCCCATGGTGTGACGGGCGGTGTGTACAAGACCCGGGAACGTATTCACCGCAGTATGCTGACCTGCGATTACTAGCGATTCCGACTTCATGCACTCGAGTTGCAGAGTGCAATCCGGACTACGATCGGCTTTCTGAGATTGGCTTCACCTCGCGGCTTCGCTACCCTCTGTACCGACCATTGTATGACGTGTGAAGCCCTGGTCATAAGGGCCATGAGGACTTGACGTCATCCCCACCTTCCTCCGGTTTGTCACCGGCAGTCTCATTAGAGTGCCCAACTTAATGATGGCAACTAATGACAAGGGTTGCGCTCGTTGCGGGACTTAACCCAACATCTCACGACACGAGCTGACGACAGCCATGCAGCACCTGTGTTACGGTTCCCGAAGGCACTCTCCTATCTCTAAGAGATTCCGTACATGTCAAGACCAGGTAAGGTTCTTCGCGTTGCATCGAATTAATCCACATCATCCACCGCTTGTGCGGGTCCCCGTCAATTCCTTTGAGTTTTAATCTTGCGACCGTACTCCCCAGGCGGACAATTTCTCGCGTTAGCTTCGCTACTAAGACATCTAGTGCCCCAACAGCTAATTGTCATCGTTTAGGGCGTGGACTACCAGGGTATCTAATCCTGTTTGCTACCCACGCTTTCGAGCATGAACGTCAGTGTTATCCCAGGAGGCTGCCTTCGCCATCGGTATTCCTCCACATCTCTACGCATTTCACTGCTACACGTGGAATTCTACCTCCCTCTGACACACTCTAGTTAGACAGTTTCAAATGCACGTCCCAAGTTGAGCTCGGGGATTTCACATCTGACTTATCTAACCGTCTGCGCTCGCTTTACGCCCAGTAATTCCGATTAACGCTCGCACCCTACGTATTACCGCGGCTGCTGGCACGTAGTTAGCCGGTGCTTATTCTTTAGGTACCGTCAGCACCAGGTGGTATTAGCACCCGGCTTTTCTTCCCTAACAAAAGTCCTTTACAACCCGAAGGCCTTCTTCAGACACGCGGCATGGCTGGATCAGGGTTCCCCCCATTGTCCAAAATTCCCCACTGCTGCCTCCCGTAGGAGTTTGGGCCGTGTCTCAGTCCCAATGTGGCGGATCATCCTCTCAGACCCGCTATGGATCGTCGCCTTGGTAGGCCTTTACCCCACCAACTAGCTAATCCAACATCGGCCGCTCAAATAACGCGAGGTCCTAAGATCCCCCGCTTTCCCCCTCAGGGCGTATGCGGTATTAGCCATCCTTTCGGACAGTTATCCCCCATTACTCGGTACGTTCCGATGCATTACTCACCCGTTCGCCACTCGCCACCAGAGAGCAAGCTCTCCGTGCTGCCGTTCGACTTGCATGTGTAAAGCATGCCGCCAGCGTTCAATCTGAGCCAGGATCAAACTCTTATGTTTAATCTTAGCTTGTTGTAATCCTGAAGTTCCCTTCAGTATCACTGGTCTGCTTCAAAGTTATTGACAAGATTTATTACTATCCTGTCCCTCTGAATCAGTGTGAGGCTTATCCGCACTCACACTTATCGGTAATCTGTTCTGTTAAAGAGCGTTGCTTTCGACTGCGTTCTACTTTAAACTGTTTCGTTCGTTTCGGCTCGCGTCTCAGCGAAGAAGGCGAACTATACGCCCCTACATCCACCCTGTCAACTACTTCCTCCTCTTATTTTTATCCAATACACCAAACCTCTGTTCTAATAAGATTTATTTTTACCGCTCTCGCCTCGGTTATTGGTCTTCTTTCAGTCATTTAACTCAATCCCTTACTTCTTATGACTCTTATCTTGCTTCATTTGCGTTGGTGAGATGATTTGTAATATTTGCTGACGCTTTTCTTGGCTTAATTTGGTCAAATTTAATGTCTGCTTGGCGAGTACACCATATATCTCCTGCTCTGTTGTGTTTAATGCCTGCCAATGTTTTGCGATTGTGGTGCTATCGCCACGTTTTATTGGCCCTGTAAGGGCTTCTTCCGGAACCATTGTTTGTAGTTGGTTTAGATTTTGCTGCATGAGCTGATTTACTAGTCGTTCAGCCAGGCTTTTCTGTATAGACAAAGAAGTAAGTATATTACGTGCATATGCATTTAAGGTAACTAGAAAATTGGCACTGGCTGATAGTGCGGTGTGATAGCGGCTTTTCTGGTTTGCATCAATAATAAAGCTATTTAATTTTGCAGCCTGAGCCAGTTGTTGCAGTATAGGTAAAGCAACTTTATCGCCTTCTATGGCGCACATGTGTCCGGCTAATTGATTTAAGGCTATTTCGATTGAGGCAAAAGGAAATACCGGATGCAGGGAGCCTGCCAGCACTTTATTTTGGTTTGATTTTAATATTTTGCTGTCTAATGCACCGCTTAGGTGAATAACTAATGAATTGGGTGTTAGGCAATGATTTTGTTGAATTTGCCAGCTTATTTTTTCGATAGCCTGATCGCTGACACCTATAACATAAATATCAGCTGGCGGTAGATTGCTCAATTCTTGGCATAGTTGAACAGAAGGTATATGGTTTTTAAGATTTTGCGCTGTAGTGAAGCTGCGGTTCCATGCTGCCTGTATATTTATTTGCTTGCTCTGATGCCAGATGATGGCGAGGCTGGAGGCTACTTTACCGGTACCAATGATATTTACACGCAGTTGGGATGACATATTGAGTTGTGGTTGGATGGTGGGGATATTGGTCATTATGGGTTTTATAGGGTTGATTAGGTAATTATTTTGCTGAAGGATATGAGTTGTAATTGAAGCCGCTTAACCAAAACGGTACACTTCGGTACTTACTCTTTATTCTAATCATAATTTTTTGGGCAAACACGTTAATGAAACCAGCTTTTAATGTGAAATCCGCGCGTCTAGATACTTTGTCGGTACAGTTGCTGACGGATGACCTGACTTTGATTAACCATGAATTAAAGCAACGTGCAGAGCGTTTTGGTAATTTGCGTAATATGCCTTTTACACTTGATCTGCACAATCTTACCAATCCGGAAACATTGGACTTGGCTAAAATTGTGGCACTGTTTTCACGTTATCATTTGCGTATTATTGCTATCCGTCATTCTGATGCAGCCTGGGTCAGCTTAGCCAAACAACATAATATAGCTTTCAGTATTTTACCGGAAGAACAGGCTAACAGTAGGGTTAAAGCTGTGGCTGATGCGCTGGTTCAGCCGTCTGCCGATGTTAATGACAAAATAAATTCTTCAGTTGCTGCAAGTGCTCTGCCTACGTTGGTAATTGATCGCACCATAAGAACAGGTCAGCAAGTATATGCGGAAAAATCAGATTTGATTGTTCTGGGTTTGGTCAGTGAAGGGGCGGAAATCATTGCTGATGGCAATATTCATATTTATGGTCCTTTACGCGGACGAGCTCTGGCCGGTGCGGCAGGGAATAAGGAAACACGTATTTTTGCTCAGTCTATGCAAGCTGAGCTGGTATCTGTGGCCGGTATTTATCGTATTTTTGACCAGCAGTTGCCGGCGCATCTGGATCGCCATCCGGTACAGATTTTCTTGCAAAATGACCGGCTGGTACTCAGTGCGATTCAGGCGCATTAGTTAATTCAGGGACACGCATCGGTGTGTGGCTGATTTGTGAATGTTTTGTAGATTCGTTTATATAACAAAAGGAATTTAATTGTGGCAAAGATTATTGTGGTGACGTCAGGTAAGGGCGGCGTGGGTAAAACCACGACCAGTGCCAGTATTGCAACTGGTCTGGCTTTAGCCGGCCATAAAACTGCGGTAATTGATTTTGATGTGGGTTTGCGTAATCTGGATTTGATTATGGGTTGTGAGCGCCGAGTGGTTTATGACCTAATTAATGTTATTCAGGATGAAGCTACGCTGAATCAGGCACTAATCAAGGATAAACACTGTGATAATCTTTATGTGTTACCTGCTTCGCAAACTCGTGATAAGGATGCACTGACCCGTGATGGGGTGGAAAAGGTGCTGAAGGATTTAACAACGAAGATGGGTTTCGAATATGTGGTTTGTGACTCACCGGCAGGCATTGAGCAGGGTGCGTTGATGGCCTTGTATTTTGCGGATGAGGCAATTGTTACCACTAACCCAGAAATTTCCAGTGTGCGTGATTCTGACCGTATTCTGGGTATTTTGTCGAGCAAATCCAGACGAGCTGAAACCAACAGTGAACCGGTAAAAGAACATTTGCTGATTACGCGCTATTCACCTGAACGTGTAGACAAAGGTGAGATGCTGTCTGTACAAGATATTCAGGATATTTTACGTATTCCGCTGATTGGTGTGATTCCAGAATCCCAGAACGTATTGCAGGCTTCTAATTCTGGCACGCCGGTAATTTTGCAGGAAAATTCGGTAGTGGCGGAAGCTTATAAAGATGTTGTTGCGCGCCTGCTGGGTGAAGACCGTCCAATCCGCTTTGTGGATGCTGAGAAAAAAGGCTTTCTCAAGCGTCTGTTCGGAGGTTAAGACATGTCTATAATGGATTTTCTTTTTGGCAAAAAGCAGCAATCCGCTCAGACAGCGCGTGACCGTTTGCAGATTATTATTGCGCAGGAACGCGCTACTCAGACTCCGGATTATTTGCCTACGCTGCAAAAGGAACTGTTGCAAGTACTTTCAAAGTATGTCCATGTTTCTTTAGACGATATTCATATTTCTCAAGAAAAGAAAGATGGTATGGATGTCTTGGCACTTAATATTACTTTACCGGAAACAGGAAAGAAAAAGGCCAGTGAATGACGCTGACTGAATTGCGCTATATTGTGGCTGTTGCTCAGGAAAAACATTTTGGGCGTGCTGCCCAGCGATGTTTTGTTAGCCAGCCTACTTTATCTATTGCAATTAAGAAGCTGGAAGAAGAGCTGGGGCTGACTTTATTTGACCGCAGCAGTAATGAGGTAATGACAACTGATGCTGGTCAGCGCATTGTGCTTCAGGCTCGCCGTGTGCTTGAGGAGGCTGACCGCATTAAGTTGATGGCCAATCAGGAGCAAAGTGAGCTTGAAGGAATTTTCAAACTAGGGCTGATATTCACTATTGCTCCCTATTTGCTTCCAAAGCTGATTTTATCTCTACGTCAGCTGGCGCCAGAAATGCCTTTACAGCTGGATGAAAATTATACGGATGTTTTAAAAGAATCGCTTAAGCGAGGCGATCTGGATGCGATTGTTGTTGCAGAACCGTTTCAGGAAAACGGTTTGCAAACGATACCGCTTTATGATGAACCTTTTTTTGTTATTGTGCCTAAGGGTCATGCATTTGAGCATTTGGACGAGGTAACGCCGAAACAGCTGGGTGAAGAACGGGTGTTGCTGCTGACTGAGGGTAACTGTATGCGTGATAATGTGCTGGATAGTTGTCAGGAACTGGCTTCGCGCCAGAAAATTCTGGGCCTATCGAACAGTATTCAGGGCAGCTCTATTAATACCATCCGGCATATGGTGGCCAGCGGTTTGGGTATCAGTGTGATGCCAGCGACTGCTTTAACGGATAATGATCATTTATTATTCAGCATTATTCCTTTTTCAAAACCGACACCTGAGCGAAGAGTGGTACTGGCTTCGCGTCGTAATTTTGTCCGGCCTAAGGCTTTACGTATTATCAAATCAGCTATCTTGTCTTCGCAGTTAACCGGCGTGAAGTTTATCCATGATGTGGATTAATATCTCGCTTTTCTGAAAAACGTCTGTGTCTAAGCAGGCGTTTTTTCATTAGTCAGTTTGATTATCAGTCTTTTTCAAAATGGATAATTTGGTCTATAGCTATGGTTTGTTTTAGCAGATAAACCTGAAGCGTTTGAATGAGACATTTAGATTTTAAAGGAATTTTGCATGATTGCTTTAATACAACGCGTTAAGCAAGCTAATGTGGAAGTAAATGGCGAAACAGTTGGTCAGATAAAACAGGGATTACTGATTTTATTAGGTGTTGAACAGGGAGACGATACACAAAAGGCTGAACATCTTTGCGATAAGGTACTTGGTTACCGTGTTTTCAGTGATCAGGATAATAAAATGAATCTGAATGTTAGACAGATAGGCGGGCAAGTATTGGTGGTATCACAATTTACACTGGCTGCAGACACTAAAAAAGGCACCAGACCTAGCTTTACTAGAGGTGCTGCGCCGGCTGCAGCGGAACGCTTGTATGATTATTTCGTTGAATTGTGTCAAAGGCAGATTTCCACTGAAACCGGTATTTTTGCAGCCAATATGCAGGTATCTTTGGTAAATGATGGACCGGTAACTTTCTGGCTTCAGGTTTGATAATTTTCTACGATTGTTTTTGCTATTTTGTAATCAGTGATATTTAATACCGGTTTAATTCCTGCCTGAGTACGCGGATATTGGCCTGCCTATCATTAACATTCTGCTGCCAACGCTGAATCTGAACGGCGATACCTTGTTTTTGCGCTTGACGCAGTTGCTGTTGTGCAGCAGCCAGTGCCCGCTGTTCACTGACGATATCACGTTGTACAAGCTGTTTCGGTGTTGGCTTGGGTACGATGATTATTTTGGCTGGGACGGTAGGTTGTGTATTCTTGATTTTAGGTGATGCTTCTGACTTCGGCATTTGCTGACGCAGTAGAATGCCGATTTTAGGAGCTGGAGGGGTTTTCATTAGGTCGCCATCACGTCCGAATTCAGCGCTGTACCATAACCGCTGTAACTGTTCTAAACCAGGTGCATTCTGATTTTCTAATGAATATTTTTTTAAATTGTCACCATCGGTAGGCGGATGTTTGGCTATCTGGCAGTGCACGTCTAAAGGTTTAGTTGTGTAACTGACATGGTTATTGGCCAATGGACATGCATACCATGTCACTTGTGTCGGTTCGCTAGCGGTAACATTGGCAGTTGAATTATCTTCAGCCCAAGCTAGATTTAAATATGTTGACAATAGTATGCCGATACTGAGATGGAGGCTGAGTTTGAACTTGTTTTGCATGGCTAAGGCTCATTGCGTCTAATCTGAATCAAACACCCTAAACAAGTTTGTATCACATTTATTCTGCTTTTGGTATTTAATTCCAAATTATACCTGTATGGTATCTGGATATAATTTTGTAACAAATTATTGATGTATCTTTGCTTCCTTTAATTTTATTATACCAAAAACATAATTATCATGTTTCTTGTTGCGGTGGAATCTGGTACTTTCTATTGTTTGATAATGTATTTGAGTAGCGGTTTTTAATGTTGGGCGCAAAAACAGCCTTGCAGATGATCATTAACTAGTCCCATTGATTGCATAAATGCATAACAAGTGGTGGGACCGACAAAACTAAAACCGCGTTTTTTCAGCGCTTTTGACATGGCCGTACTTATTTTTGTCTGAGTCGGCACTTCGGATAAATGCGAATAATGATTGATAATCGGCTGATGATTGACAAACGACCAGATAAAATTAGCAAAATCTTCTCCCTGTTCTTGCATGGAAAGATAGGCATGCGCATTATGGATAATTGCCTGTAATTTGCCCGGATGGCGTATCAGTCCCGGATTTCGGAGTAATGGCTCAATATCATTGATGGTTATAATTTTTTGCGGATTGAAATCATAAAAGCAACGCCGGTATTCAGCACGTTTTTTTAATACCGTTATCCATGATAGTCCGGCCTGCTGGCCTTCTAGACAGATTTTTTCAAACAATTTCTGGCCGTCTTTCTGCACATGCCCCCATTCATTATCATGGTACTGCTGATATAGTGGATCAGCGTTGACCCATTCACATCTTGTTATTTGTTTTTGCATTTTATGTTTGGCACTGGATTGAAGGAATTAATCTGTCTGAACATTTATGATATTTAGTTTAAGTATGTCTGAATGAGTGTAGCAATCCCTAATAGACAGAACAAGACGCAGGCACCTATGCGGATGCGGTTTAAGGGCAAACGTTGCATGAGCCAATTACCAAAAAATATCACTGGAACATTTGCCAACAATAAGCCTGCTGTACTGCCCATAACTACAGAAAATAAATCCCGATACTGCGCTGCCAGCAATATGGTAGCAATTTGGGTTTTATCCCCTACTTCAGCCAGAAAAAACAAAACAGATGTAGCCACAAACGGCCCGTAGCGCATGAATCGGGTATCTACACCATCATCCTTATCTGGTTTTAATAGCCACAATCCCACGACTAAGAAACTGATACCGACTACCCAGCCCATTAACTGCGGGGTAAAAAATCGTGCGACTTCTACGCCAAACCATGCTGAAACAACGTGATTAAGTAATGTGGCACATAACATACCAGCAATAATGGCATATTTACGCGCAAAGCGGGTAGCCAAAAATAATGTCAGTAATTGAGTTTTATCGCCAATCTCAGCCAGTGCAACGGGAACAACGGAAGAAAGAAAAGCATGAATCATTATGAGATACCGTAGGCGGGCATAGACAAAAGACACGATAAAACGCCCGCCATTGCAGTTTTATCCTGTCTCAAGTCTCGTTAATCCACCATCTGGTTAGACGTTACGACCATACAGCAAATGCTGCAAATATGTTGATCGTAACCACAGGTATTGGAGATATTACCTGTGAAACTACTCCCTTAAGGCACTGCATCATAACCGAATCCGGACGATATTAACAAGCGAATTTCTGAATTGACGCATTAAATTTGATTTTAAACAATAAAACAGGCTGCCAAACCTTTTGGCAGCCTGCTGCTGTGAAGATAACAGATTAATAGTAACCCAAAACTTTCCACCAAACTCCGCCAATTACAACGAAGATAGCAAGTTCAATCACGCTCATGATGAAACCAATTTTCCACCATTCACCTAGGGTCACAAAGCCGGAACCGAATACTACAGGTGAGGTACCGGTAGCGTAATGAGTTAGGGTCATCATAATGCTGGAAGCAGCAGCCATCATCAGCGCAAACAGCATGGGCGGCGCACCCAATGCCAGACCGGCTGAGTAAAAGGCGGCAAACATAGCGGTAATATGAGCCGTGGTGCTGGCAAACATATAATGTGCATACATATACGCCAGTAATAATAGTGTACAGGCACCCATCCAGCCCATACCCAGACTACCAATACTGCTTTCCAGTACGCCGGAGAACCATGTAATCAGTCCCAGTTTATTCAGGAACGTTGCCATCATTACCAATGCAGCAAACCAAGTGATGGTATCCCACGCACTTTTTTCTTTCAGGATGTCATCCCAGCTCAATACGCCGGTTAAAAGAAGAAGCGACAAACCGATAAACGCGGTGGTGGTCGGATCTACTGCAAAGGATTTACCGAACAGCATGGCCGGAATACCTGCCCACAGAATCAGCAATACCGCAAAAATACCCAGCATGATTTTTTCATCACGTGTCATCGGGCCCTGTTCTTTCAAACGCTCTTTGGCAAAAGCCACTGCATTCGGAGTGTGCTTGATTTCAGGCGGATACAACCAGTAGATAATCAGCGGCATCAAGAACATCGCTACTAAACCGGGTACCAGCATGGCCAGCGCCCAAGTACCCCAAGAAAGATGAATATCGCTGTTGGTGGCTTTGGCTACCAGATCCACAATCAAAGGATTGGGTGCTGTAGCGGTAATAAACATAATTGAACTGATGGGATTAGCGTGGTAATTTACCAATGCCAGAAATTTACCCATGCGTTTTTCGGTGCCCTTTTCGGGGTCTGAATCATAGCTGGATGCTATAGATTTCATGATTGGGTGAATGATACCGCCACCACGGGCTGTATTACTGGGGGTTACTGGAGCCAATAATAGTTCCACCACTGCCAGACTATAGGCCACACCCAGGGTACGTTTACCCCACAAGCCGATAAACAGGTAGCCGACACGAGCGCCCAAACCAGTTTTCAGCAAACCACGAGAAATCATGATTGCTACGCCAATCAGCCAGATAAGTGGATTACCAAAGCTGCTTAAAGCATCATTCATAGCTTTGCTGGGTGTGTCTGCAGTAACACCGGTTACGGCTACCAGCATAATAGCAATGATAGACAGCGCACCAATGGGCATAGCTTTGCCGATAATAGCTGCAATCACACCAACAAACATAGCCAGCAAATGCCAAGCTTGAGGAGAAACCCCTTCTGGTACCGGGATGGCAAACCAGACTATCAGGCCGATTAACAGCGCTACGGCAGCGGGAATGGGCTTGAACCCAATTTTGACAGGCATACAACTTACTCCTAATCATGAAGAAATAGATACAGCCAGACAGAAATCATTAATGTCTTGAGTGATTGTAAACTCATATTGAAAAACACCGTCTGACATAGCGCAAATTAGTATCAGACGGCATTGACAAAAGCAGGATGATTTTACTGTTTAAGCCTGAATGAATATAACATACAACCATGTAAGCAAACGCTATTGATATTAAAGCAGACATTAGGGGTGCAATAATTTGGATAAAATTTGCAAAACTATGCTTGAAATCGTATCAGGTATACCCATTTACGATTCATTAGCAATAGTATAACGGTGGTTTCATACTACCTATTTGCAACTGTAAAATAATGCTGCAAATCACGAAATTAAATAATTAGGAGATTTTAAATATGGCAAAAGTAATCGGTATTGATTTGGGTACGACCAACTCATGTGTTGCCATTTCAGAAGGTGGCCAGACAAAAGTAATTGAAAATGCGGAAGGTGCACGTACCACACCTTCTATTGTTGCTTATCTGGACGACAATGAAATTCTGGTTGGGGCACCTGCCAAACGTCAGGCAGTAACCAACCCTAAAAATACTATTTATGCAGTAAAACGTCTGATTGGACGTAAATTCGACGATGCTGAAGTACAGCGCGATATCAAATCCATGCCTTTCCAGATTGTTAAAGCCAATAACAACGATGCATGGGTGGAAGCACATGGTGAAAAACTGTCTCCTCCACAGGTTTCTGCTGAAGTACTGCGTAAAATGAAAAAAGCAGCCGAAGATTATCTCGGTGAAAAGGTTACTGAAGCTGTTATCACTGTGCCAGCCTATTTTAACGACAGTCAGCGTCAGGCTACCAAGGATGCCGGCCGTATTGCTGGTCTGGATGTAAAACGCATTATCAACGAACCTACAGCTGCTGCTTTGGCCTTTGGTATGGACAAAGGCGAAAAAGGCGATCGTAAAATTGCCGTTTACGACTTGGGTGGCGGTACTTTCGATATTTCTATTATTGAAATTGCCGAAATTGATGGCGACAAACAGTTTGAAGTATTGGCTACCAATGGCGATACCTTCCTTGGTGGTGAAGATTTCGATCAACGTCTGATTAACTACATCATCGATGAATTCAAAAAAGATCAAGGTATCGACCTGAAAAATGATGTAATGGCACTGCAACGTCTGAAAGAAGCCGCTGAAAAAGCCAAAATCGAACTTTCCAGTGGACAACAAACTGAAATCAACCTGCCTTACATCACCATGGATGCGACTGGCCCGAAACATCTGGCCATGAAAATCACCCGAGCCAAATTTGAAAGTCTGGTTGAAGATCTGATTACCCGTTCTATCGAACCTTGCCGTACTGCCATCAAGGATGCCGGTTTAAGTGTGAACGATATTAACGATGTGATTTTGGTAGGTGGTCAGAGCCGCATGCCAAAAGTACAGGAAGCTGTAAAAGATTTCTTTGGTAAAGAACCACGTCGCGACGTTAACCCTGATGAAGCAGTGGCTGTTGGTGCAGCCATTCAAGGGGCAGTACTGGCCGGTGACCGCAGTGACGTATTGCTGCTGGACGTAACCCCGCTGTCTTTGGGTATCGAAACCATGGGCGGTGTGATGACCAAGCTCATCAACAAAAACACCACTATTCCGACCAAAGCAACTCAGACATTCTCTACTGCTGAAGACAATCAAAGTGCTGTAACCATTCATGTATTGCAGGGTGAACGTGAACGTGCTTCTGCTAATAAGAGTCTGGGACAGTTTAATCTGGGTGACATTCCGCCGGCTCCACGCGGTGTACCACAAGTAGAAGTAACTTTCGATATCGATGCTAACGGTATTTTGCATGTTTCTGCCAAAGATAAAGGCACAGGTAAAGAAGCTAACATTACTATTCAAGCTTCATCTGGATTGAGCGAAGAAGAAATCGAACGCATGGTAAAAGATGCAGAGGCCAATGCAGAAGAAGACCGCAAACTGGCTGAACTGGTAAGCAGTCGCAATCAGGCCGAAGCTCTGATTCACTCCGTGCAGAAATCTTTGAGCGAATACGGTGATAAACTTGATGCAGCTGAAAAAGAAAAAATCGAAGCAGCCATTAAGGAAGCTGAAGAAGCTGTTAAAGGCGAAGACAAAGCTGCAATTGATGCTAAATCAGAAGCACTGGGTGCAGCCAGCCAGAAGCTGGGCGAAATGATGTATGCTCAGGCTCAGTCAGAAAGCCAACAGGCTGGAGCACAAGCTGATCAGGCTCAAAGCAAAGGTAACGATGATGTTGTTGATGCTGAATTTGAAGAAGTAAAAGATAAAGAGAAAAAAGACTAAGTTTTTCCTTTAAAATAAAACCCCGCTAACAAGCGGGGTTTTATTTTAGGCGCGTCAAGGAAGAGAAAGTCTTTTTACTGAGAATAATATTGCTCACAAGCTGAATTTGGATATTAAGAGGAGTATAAATAATTATGCAGGCATACGTTCTGGCTACTAACAAAATGTTGCTTTACTCTTCAGATTTTGGTTAACCTAGCAAATACCCTGTGTGATTGTAAAAAAAACAGACATGTCTGTGAAACGGCCGTTACAATAAGTACATTAATTATTGACTATAAATATATTTCTACCGGAGTAAAAGATGAACTTTTATATTTTGCTTATCCTGCTGGGCGTTTGCTGTGCCATTTTAACAGCCGGATTTTGCGGACGTTCTCAGCGCTGGGGACCGTGGACTATGCTGGCAGGCATCAGCTGTCTGCTGATTCTGATTATGTTGATGATTTATAAATTGTCCCGTGTTGTCGGTTTGTAACTTACTGGTGTTCAGTCCGTAAGATTCAGGCGAAAATTCAGGATAATAATTACATTTACCAAAAAACTGAAAATTAGGTATCTACATGCAAAACAAATTAAGCAAAATAACCTGTATTGAAGATTTGCGCAAAGTGGCCAAGCGCAAAGTACCGAAAATGTTTTACGACTACGCAGATACTGGTTCATGGACAGAAACTACCTATCATGCCAATACCACCGATTTTCAGCCGATTAAGCTGCGTCAGCGTGTACTAACTGATATGACCGGCCGTACACTGGAAACTACTATGGTAGGGCAAAAGGTGAAAATGCCGGTTGCAATCGCTCCTACTGGCCTGACTGGTATGCAGCATGCCGACGGAGAAATTCTGGCGGCGCGCGCTGCTGAAAAATTCGGGGTTCCATTCACTCTATCCACTATGTCCGTCTGCTCCATTGAAGATGTAGCAGAAAACACCAGCACTCCTTTCTGGTTTCAATTGTATGTAATGCGCGACCGCGAATTTATGCGCGACCTTATTCGCCGTGCTCAGGCTGCCAATTGCTCTGCTCTGGTAGTTACTGCTGATTTACAGGTAATGGGGCAGCGCCATAAAGACATTAAAAATGGCCTATCTACCCCCCCCAAACCCACCTTGCGCAACTGGATTAATCTGGCCACCAAACCGGAATGGTGTCTGGCTATGCTTAATACCCAACGCCGCACTTTCCGCAATATTGTTGGTCACTGCAAAGGCGTAGCTGACATGTCTTCACTGGCCTCATGGACAAGCGAACAATTCGATCCGCGTCTAAGCTGGAAAGACATTGAAGAAATCAAGAATTTATGGGGCGGTAAATTGATTATCAAGGGGATACTGGATGCTGAAGATGCTGAAATGGCGGTCAAATCCGGTGCTGATGCAATCGTGGTATCTAATCATGGCGGTCGCCAGCTAGATGGCGCTCCCTCTACCATTCACGCTTTACCCAATATCATCTCTGCCGTGGGCAACGACATCGAAGTATGGCTAGACAGTGGTATCCGTACAGGTCAGGATGTATTAAAGGCCATGGCTATGGGTGCCAAAGGTACACTGATCGGCCGTGCCTTTCTGTATGGCCTGGGTGCATATGGTGAGGACGGCGTAAGACGCGCTCTCGAAATCATCTACAACGAATTAGATACCACCATGGCTTTTACCGGCCACACCGATATCAAAAAAGTTAATACCGATATCCTGATACCCGGCACTTATCCTGTTGCCAGTTAATTCTGCTTAAATGAGCAAGTTTAAGGCTATTTGTCTATGACAAATAGCCTTTTCTGCTGTTACAGATAAATCAATCTACGTTTATCACCATTCTGCTGCCATACAAACAAGCAGCAACAGGTGACAAAGCCACAACAGGCGGCTATGCTTGCATTTTTATTGCTCTATAGGTTGTTATGAACATCACTGAGAAAATTGCTGCCGAACTAAATGTAGCTGCGGCACGAATTCAGGCTGCGATTGACCTACTGGATGATGGTGCCACTGTACCGTTTGTAGCCCGCTACCGCAAAGAGGCCACTGGAGGACTAGATGATACGCAATTGCGCACCCTTGCCGAACGCCTTCAGTACCTGCGCGAATTGCAGGAACGTAAGCAGACCGTCCTGTCCAGTATCGAAGAACAAGGCAAACTCACTGATGAGCTGCGGCAAAGTATTGCTGCAGTAGATAACAAAACCGCGCTGGAAGATATTTATCTGCCCTACAAACCCAAACGCCGTACCAAAGCACAAATTGCGCGAGAACACGGACTGGCACCACTGGCCGAAGCTCTGCTCAATCAGCCGCAGCTGAATCCAGAAACAGAGGCGCAAAACTATCTGAATGAAAATGTAGCCGATAGTAAAGCTGCGCTAGACGGTGCGCGTGCCATACTGATGGAGCAGTTTGCCGAAGATGCTACACTAATTGGCCACCTGCGCGATAAACTGTGGCGAGAAGGTGAAATCCACGCCATCGTACTCGAAGGACAGGAAAGCGCTGGCGAAAAATTCAAAGATTATTTTAATCACCGCGAACCGATACACAGCATGCCCAGCCACCGCGCACTAGCTATTTTACGGGGACGCAACGAAGGCATACTGGCACTAAACCTAAAATATCAACCGGACGATAAACCTGTCGGCGAACAAAGTATTTACGAACAGTTGATTGCCGACCAATTTGGTATCGCTGACAATGGGCGCCCTGCCGACCGTTGGCTGCGCGACACCGTACGCCTGAGCTGGCGCGCCAAAATCTTCCTATCGCTGGAATTGGACGCCCTCAACCGGCTAAAAGAAAATGCTGACCAGGCTGCCATCAGCGTATTTGCGCAAAACCTCAAGGATTTACTGCTGGCAGCTCCGGCAGGTCGCCTCACCACCATTGGCCTCGATCCCGGTATCCGTACTGGCGTTAAAGTCGCGGTAGTAGATGATACCGGCAAACTACTGGAAACTACCACTATCTATCCCCACCAGCCACGTAACGACTGGCAGGGTGCCCTCAACACACTGATGCATCTGGTTAAGCAGCATAACGTGCAGCTGATTGCCATCGGCAACGGCACCGCCAGCCGTGAAACAGACAAACTGGCTGGCGAACTGATTCGCGCCTTGCCCGAACGCAAGCTACAAAAAATTGTCGTCTCCGAAGCCGGGGCTTCTGTCTATTCCGCTTCTGCACTGGCTGCCAAAGAGTTTCCTGAGCTGGATGTTAGCCTGCGCGGTGCCGTTTCTATTGCCCGCCGTCTACAAGACCCACTAGCCGAATTGGTGAAAATTGACCCCAAATCCATCGGTGTGGGCCAGTATCAGCATGATGTGAATCAGACCCAGCTAGCCAGAAGTCTAGATGCCGTAGTTGAAGACTGTGTGAATGCCGTTGGCGTAGATGTAAATACCGCCTCAGTGGCTTTGCTGGCGCACATTTCTGGCCTCAACAGCACGCTGGCGCAGAATATTGTCACCTATCGCGACCAGAATGGCGCCTTTGCAAATCGTCGCACTCTGATGAACGTACCGCGTCTGGGCAGCAAAACTTTTGAACAGGCAGCCGGCTTTCTGAGAATTCAGGGTGGTGATGAACCACTTGACGCAAGCGCCGTGCACCCAGAAAGCTATCCTATCGTCGCCAAAATGCTCCAAACCACGCACCTGCGTGCCGAAGAACTCATTGGCAACCGCAGCGTCCTCAAAACCTTGAAACCGAGCGATTATATCGACAGCCACGTTGGTCTGCCGACCATCAACGATATTCTTGCTGAGCTAGAAAAACCTGGTCGCGACCCACGCGGCGAATTTCAGACTGCCACCTTTGCCGACGGTATTGAAGATATAACCGACCTAAAAAGCGGCATGATACTTGAAGGTGTAGTTAGCAACGTAGCTGCATTCGGTGCATTTGTTGATATCGGCGTTCATCAGGACGGTCTGATCCATGTTTCGGCACTGGCCAACCGCTATGTTGCCGACCCGCGTGACGTTGTGAAAGCCGGCGATGTGGTAAAAGTAAAAGTTGTCGAAGTCGATGTCGCACGTAAACGCATTGCTTTATCCATGCGCCTAAACGACGAAACCAAACCAGCAGCATCCAGAAGTGACCGCCCACGCAGACAACAAGACAAAACCGGGCATAACAGCGGCATCACAGATAATGCCATGGCCGCAGCATTTGCCCGCCTGAAACAATAGCTGGCGCACCCATATAACAACAGGGGGGTTGATAACCCCCCTGTTTTGTAGCCTAGCCAGCAATGTAGAACTAGCGACAGTCTTTACCAGACAAAGTGATGCTCTGCTGTGAATGATCCTGAAACGTATACACATAAACAAAATCAAATCCTCCCAACAGCATTCGACGTGTCAGAGGCTGACGACAGCTGCGCATGAGCTCTTTTTTCACAGAATCTACATTAAAATTATCTCGCTTACGCTTTTCGTCCAGCATTGTATATGAATAATAAATCGTGTGATTATGGCGTACAGCTGCATTAAACCTTATCTGCTTATGCTGCTGTGGCAATTTTTTTTGCAACGCCATCAGCTGCTGATCAACAGAAGTGGTTAACGCTGGGTCGATTACCAGCGGCATATGTCGCGGCTGGCTGGCGGCAGAAGCTTCCACAGCATCCACAGCTTGCTGATGGCAACCTCCCAGCAGACACATATAAAACAGCCCGCAAATTATTTTTTTCATAGTACGCTTTCCGTAGTGGCAAATTCGTTATCCGGCTGTACGAACACTAGCACCGCCTCTCCCCTATAATTGATTGGATAACGAAAAAACAGTGTAGCACGTCCGCGCTAATTTTCTACTTGTTTAATCACCTGATTCAAATCGTCCATATTTAGGTTTTTACGCAGATACTCCTCGCTCTGGGGCAATGCAATTTCTATTGACTGCTTACGTTCAAACGCCAGCTCTGCTTTGGCAGCACGAAAATCAATCACATGTCCACCTAGTTTGCGTGTGGTATCAATAAAATGCAGATGGAAGCCGGCTACCGACAGCTCCTTGAAAAACTCCGGCGTCCAGAACCCAATCAGCGAACCGCTGACAGCCTCCACTGTATCCACCACCTGTTGCTTAAACACCTCAACCACAGACGGATAGGGTTTCTGCTGCGCATACGGGCGGCGGATTTTCAGTTCATCAAAACGGGCATTGATTCTCACTGCCACAAACACATTATCCATAGGCAAATAGTTGGACAGATGGGTATACAGATTGTCTTTACAGATATCCACCACATCTACCACCTTGTCTGGTTGAAACGTGGTAACCTGCACAAATGGCAACAGCTCTTCATCGCCCATCACCTTTACCGCTTTATCGCCATCAGCCTCCAGAAAATCCTGATCAATAATTACCTCACCTGCTAACGCGTGCGAGCAACCCAGACCAAAATTGCCATATTTTTTTACCTCCCCAACCGCAAATACCCCATCGAACAAGCCTGCCATCAAAGCATTAATCGTAGAAAACTGCCGGATTTCTTTTTGCATGTATATTCTCCTGCATAATTTATTTACATATTAATTAATTGTATTCCATTTAGCAGTTTATAGCTAATATCAGCCATCAAGCATTTGTCAAAAAAATGAATTATCAATAAATCAATCTACATAGATTTTTTCCTTAAATACGCTCTTCAATATTTTTCGGCAGATTAGTTTGCCTTAGGAAGGGAGCAGCTATTAACAATGCTATCAAATATCAGACTAACAGCATCTCAATAACAACATCACCTGCATGATTACATAACGCCTCTGTTCGAGCTGTTTCATCGAACCAGCGGATAGAAAGTACAAATATTCAGTATTTATGAACTAGCCTCCATCAACTATTATTGCTAGTCCACACCCACTAATATCGATACAAAAATCAAAATCATCTGCAAACTACTCCTTGATCATTAGCGATTGTCCCAACACGAGCACTAGTTGCCACACTCACCGGCAACCTAAACGGAAGCATTAACTGTATTTAGCCTAAACGCGCCCACACAGCATAAACATATTGTCATAATATTTTTGTCGATAATGAAAAATATTGGCGGTTTTATTTTCATAGATTGTTCTTAACGAATATTGATAGTATCTGGAACAATTATTTTAATTTTGGTGTAGCAATGAAAACCTTTATTTATTTTTTTCTCGCCGCTATTGCTGAAATCAGTGGCTGTTTTTCTTTCTGGGCATGGCAACGTATGGGTAAGTCTGCATGGTGGACATTACCGGGCACATTATCGCTGCTGCTATTTGCATGGCTGCTCACTTTGGTAGAAAGCAATATTGCCGGCCGTGCCTATGCAGTATATGGTGGTATCTACATCTGCTCATCACTACTGTGGTCATGGATAGTAGAAAAATCCATGCCAGATAAATGGGACATCAGCGGAGCACTGGTATGCCTCCTCGGCGCTGCCATGATATTGATGGCACCACACAGCTAAGATTGTAATTCATAATTTATTTAGACAGATTATCCCGTAATAAAGCATGGAAAGTGACAAGTAGGCAGGCTACGTCTAAACTTGTACTTTAGCTGAACAGACAATGGCTGTAGATAATTATGCTACTAAAAAGTTTACTTTCGCTGTCATTAGGTACCTTTGCACTGGGCATGGCAGAATTCAGTATGATGGGTATTTTGCCGGATGTAGCTGCTACTCTGCATATCAGCATTGCACAGGGCGGGCATTTTATTGCTGCTTATGCTATCGGCGTATGTTGCGGTGCCTGGCTGCTGGTATTAAGTTACCGCCTACCGCCGAAAACCATTTTGCTGTCACTGTCGGTACTGATTGCCATCGGCAATCTGCTGGCATCCATTGCACCCGGCTATAACACACTGCTCGTAGCGCGTTTTATTTCCGGCCTACCGCATGGAGCATACTTTGGTATCGGCTCGATTGTTGCCACTAAACTGGCGCCACCTGGCCGTTCCGCGCAGGCTGTAGCTATGATGATTGCGGGCATGACGGTAGCCAATCTACTTGGTGTACCCGTAGGCACGTGGCTAAGTCTGCATTTAAGCTGGCGGCTGGTATTTGCTTTGGTAGCCATGGTGGCAATTGTGCTAATTTTTACCTTACAGCGTTTTATTCCGCAGATGGAACGGCTACCTGATACCGGCATTCTGGGGCAATTCCGTTTCCTGAAATCAGCCGCACCATGGTTGATCTTAGCGGCTACCACCTTTGGTAATGGCGGCATTTTTTGCTGGTTCAGCTATATCCGTCCCTTATTAACACAGGTATCCGGTTTCAATGGCAATCAGGTCAGCCTACTAATGGTACTGGCTGGTGCCGGTATGGTAGCAGGAAACTGGTGTGGCGGCCGTCTGGCGGATCGCTATACCCCCGGCCAGGTAGCTGCCGGTTTGCAAGGGCTGGCCGCAGTGTCATTGTTACTGATTTTTGTGTGTTCTTCTGTCGGCTGGCTGTCGGCCACACTGATGTGTGTATGCACATTCTGTCTGTTTGCAGTATCAGCACCACAACAGCTCCTATTGCTGCGCTTTTCGCCCGGTGGTGCGCTACTGGGTGCAGCCAGCGTACAGATGGCTTTTAATCTAGGCAATGCCATTGGTTCATACAGTGGCGGCGTGGCCATCAGCCACCAATGGGGTTATCAGTATCCGGCACTGCTCGGGGTACCGTTAACTTTAATCGGCTGTGCCTGCCTACTGTGGTTTCACCGTCGCTACGAAAGTCAAGGACGAGCAATCTGAAGCATACGGAGATAATGATGAGCGATACAATACCGGAAAATATCCAGCAACGCCTGCATCTGGCAATTAAACATGGTAATCAGGCCGAGCAGCAGCGTCTGTGGCATGAGTACAGTAGTCTACAGGGCTTTAGCAACGAGTGGGTAATGTCAGCACGACTGGGTCAGGACGGCTATACGGAGGAACAGGCACATATGGTAGCCTGCCTATTTGGCCGTTGTTAGCATGCACAATGACACAACAGGAATATATGACTGAAATTATTGTTGAAACCCATCCACTAGCACCGTTTCTGCCAGCCAATGCAAAGCTTCTAATGTTGGGGTCTTTTCCGCCACCGGCCACACGTTGGAAAATGGATTTTTACTATCCGAATCTGCAAAATGATATGTGGCGCATATTCGGGCTGGTGTTTTTTCAGAATAAAAATTATTTTCTTAGTAATGATCAAAAAGGCTTCAATGAGCCTTTAATTCGCGCTTTTCTTAACCAACGTGGCATTGCCATCAACGATACAGCCTATCAAATCAAGCGCCTGCAAAACAATGCGGCGGATAAATTTCTCGAAGTGGTAACACCAGTGGATTTAGCGGCATTACTGGTACAGATTCCAGACTGTCGGCACATAATGACCACAGGCGACAAAGCCACCACCACTTTATTGCAACTGCTCCCGGCAGGAACTCCGGTACCAACTATCGGCCATCCCAGTGAAACCATACTAAACGGACGGCAGCTGACCCTTTCCAGACTGCCTTCTTCTTCGCGAGCTTATCCACTCGCACTTGAACGCAAAGCACAGGTTTATCAAGATTATTTTACTAACATCGGTTTATTAAACTGATTTTTAATTTTCGGGAAAACATTAATGCATATTCTTATTTTCGGTGCCAGCGGCGGCGTGGGCAAAGCTTTGGTCGAACAGGCACTGGCAAACGGTGATGAAGTGACAGCAGTAGTACGTTTGCAGAAAAAACTTAATATCCAACACCCTAAATTACATATTCGTCTTTGTGACGTGTTTGAGAAAGCCGATGTAGCAGCATTGTTTACAAACAACAGCCATTACAACGCAGTGGCCTCGGCTCTTAACACCAAGCAAGGCATAAAGCCAAGCAATGATTTGGAACGTATGCTGAGCAATATCACCCCACAAATGCAACAGTATGGCATTAAACGCATCGTTTATTGTGCCTCCGCCGGCGTAGACAATGAGCTGGAAGGTGAACGCGGACAGGCCGCAATGGAGTTTTTACGCCACCCGCTGGCTGACCATCGTGCCGCTATAGCGCAAATTCAGGCGGCCGGTTTAGACGCAACCATCGTACGCCCACTTGGCCTAACCCACGATACCCTAACCGGAAAATATACTGAGGCAGCACAGGGCATACCAGCAGGCAGTGGCCGCATAGCCCGAGCCGATGTGGCGCACTTCATGCTAAAAGCGTTACATGATGATGCCTATATCGGCCAGTCTGTCGCTTTGTCTGGCGTATGAATACAAAAACTAATGCCAGAGCCAAGCTCTGGCAGTAGTTTTATTTTAATCAATTGTCTGCCACAACAAATAATCGGATTTTTATTTGTGAATTTTTTGGTAAAACGACGCTTCACCCTCGGGGCGGGTTTTAAACCGTTTATGCAGCCAGTAATACTGTGGCGGCTGCTCTCGTACTCGTGCTTCGATAAAATCATTCATTCGTTGCGTATCGGCCACTATATCTTTACTGGGAAAATTATCCCATTGCTGATAAAACCGCAAGGTAACCTTGCCATCTGATTCCCGTGTCGGAATTGCTGGAACCACTTTAGCATTGGTTAAAGCAGCGATACGACTCAGACCAGCAATCGTCGCTGTGGGAATTCCGAAAAAGTTTACAAAAATCGATTCTCTTCGTCCGAAATCCTGATCGGGCAAATATAAAAACGGCGCACTGCTGCTTTTGATTTTTTTAATAATCGCACGCAGCCCTTCAGTGCGCCCTATCAGAAACACATTATTATAGCGATGGCGTCCCTTGAGAATCTGCTCATCCATCTGTTTATTTTTCTGATGTGAATACACGCTGATTAAGGGCACATCTTGGTTGAGCGCATACACTGCCGCTTCAAATGCAGTAAAGTGCGGATAGAGTAAAATTACTTTTTCACCGGCGGCCAGCGCTTCATCAAGATAATGTTTGTCTTGATAGCGCACCAATTTTTTTAAACGCGCGGCATCACCATACCAGTACAGCCCGTATTCCAGCAGCAGCATAGACATATGATAGAAATGTTCGCGCAATACTTTACGTCGCTGCTGCTCCGTCCATTCGGGAAAACAGTGGCGCAGATTAATCAAACCAATTCGCCGCCGTGGAGCAACCGCATAATAACTCAGCCAGCCCACACAGCGTGCCAGCGCATGAATCGCCCCTAACGGCAGCAACTGCAGCATATATAAAAAAGCAAAAGCCAGTTTCATCATCATTACAATATTACCTACTGGTTATTTTCAACCAGCCCAGCATTAAACGCCGTCTATTGTACACAAGCTGCCGTCAATTTACATTCACAGTTGTATCTAAGCCCTTTTCTTATCACTTACAGCCAAACAAAACCAGTTCATAAAAACACGGCCTGTATCGCAAATACACAGGCCGTATCAGATAAACCAAACTAGCTTAATGAGCTCCGCCACCTCCGCCACTGCCAAATGGCGGTTTAGCAAACCACACCAGCACAATCAGAACTAAAAATGTCATGCCATACAGCCAGAATAAATCATTGGCACCCATAATATGCGACTGCTGACCGATAGTCTGCTCGATTGAGCCTAATGGCTGTATTCCACTCATACCCAGCTGATTCATCCCCTGAATCGACTCATTCATAGTGCTGTTATAAGGATGAATGTTCTCCACTAATTGTGTATGGTGTAATGCTTCGCGTTTATCCCACAATACATTAACCATCGACGTACCAATACCGCCGGCTAAAATTCGCACAAAATTAGAAATACTGGAAGCACTGGCAATCTGCGAACCAGACATATTCGACAAAGTGATTTGGGTTAACGGCATAAAGAACATCGCCATTCCAATACCCTGCACAAACTGCGGCCAGAATACATCCATAAAACTCATACCGGCATTAAAATTAGTCCGCCAGAAGAAACAGATGGCGTAAACGGTGAAACTGATGGTCACCAATACCCGCATATCCAGCCGGTTGCCAAACTTACCAATTAGCGGCGACAGCAATACTGGGAAGATACCAATCGGTGCCGTTGCCAGCCCTGCCCATGTTGCGGTATATCCTAGCTGCATCTGCAACAGCATCGGCAAGAGCACAATTGCCCCCATATACGTCATATAGGCAGTACTGAGCGTAATTACCCCTACAGTAAAATTACGGTCCTTAAACAAGCGCAAGTCCACAATCGGATACTTTGCATACCATTCCCAGATAATAAAGTAGCTCAGGCACACTACCGCAATTACCGCAAGCGTAATGATTTCATTGGATGAAAACCAGTCTAGCTCATGGCCACGGTCAAGCATCATCTGCAATGCACCCACACCGACTACCATTAGCGACAGACCCATACGGTCAATAGGCTGGTGCTCAGTTTCGGTTTCACGTTTTTTAAGCATCTGCCAAGAAATAGCGGCAGCCACCAAACCAATTGGTACATTAATAAAGAAAATCCAGCCCCAATGCCAGTTGTCACTGATGATACCGCCAAGAATCGGCCCAAAAATCGGTGCCACAATAATCACCATCGACCACATCGCCAACGCCATTGGGCGTTTTTCCGGCGGATAGGCAGCCATCAGCAGACTTTGTGACAACGGAATCATCGGCCCAGCCACAGCACCCTGCACCACGCGGAAAAACACCAGCAAGGCCAGACTAGGCGCAATACCACATAAAAAAGAGGCAAGCACAAACGACAGTGTTGCCACCACAAATACTTTTACTTCGCCAAAGCGTCGTGCCAGCCAGCCTGTGAGTGGTACCGAAATAGCATTGGCCACGGCAAACGCCGTAATTACCCACGTACCCTGACTATTGGCTGCACCCAAATTACCAGTAATGGTGGGCAAAGCCACATTGGCGATAGTGGAATCCAGTACCTGCATAAATACGGCTAGTGACAGCGCCACCGTAACCAGAGCAAGAGCCGGACCTTTCAAGGGAGAATGCGTCATTCAAGCAAAGCCTTAATACAAAAACCTTCTCGGTGTAGCGTCAGCTCATTTCATGCCTCATGAGCACGAATATTCCTACTCACCAGAGAAAGCTTCTGAAATTAAAATAAAAATCAAGCCAGATCAACATCGCAGTAACCGCCACTGGCACGAGAACAATCACCCTGCGCCAGTAGCAATCGGATCATAATTAGGCAGAACAGAATTAGGGCGCGTACTGGGCAAAAATTTGCTCAATCATATTATTGATTGGCGTCCAATCAATCGCAGCCATATTGCCATTAGTAGGAATCGCCGTAGCAGCAGTTAAATCCTGACCATCCTGATTACGAGTATTCACTTCTACATCCATAGACAGACCTACCCGCAGCGGATGCGCAGCCAGCTCTTTAGGTTCCAGCGCAATCCGCACCGGCACACGTTGTACAACCTTAATCCAGTTACCAGTCGCATTCTGCGCCGGTAAAAGGGAAAACGCAGCACCAGTACCGGCAGACAGACCAGCCACCCTACCGTGATAAGTCACTTTACTGCCATACACATCCGCTTTAATTTCCACCGGCTGACCAATACGTATTTTCGCCAGCTGGCTTTCCTTAAAGTTCGCATCTACCCAGACATTATTCAGTGGCACCACCGCCATCAGCGCCGCACCAGTTGCCACTTTCTGGCCTACCTGCACATTGCGTTTTGCTACCTGTCCATCCACCGGAGCCTTGATTTGCGTACGCTGTAAATCCAGCCATGCACTTTTCAGATGACTAACAGCGGTCATCACAGCTGGCTGCTGACGCAGCGGCACATTGTGGCCAAGCACAGCTTTAGCTGCATTTTCCTGCCCCTGCATGGCCTTCAGGTTTGCCTGCGCTTCCACTACCGCATCACGGGCATGGCTTAATTCTTCCGCAGAAATTGCATCGGTACCAGCCAGACTCTGGCGCCGCTGTAAATCAGCTTGCAAGCGTTTTAACTGAGCCTGTTGCGCCGCTACCTGTGCACTGGCCTGATGCGACTGAGCCGTCTGCTGCTGATTCTGACGAATCGCATTAATCAGCTCATCATGAGCCCGCTCAAACGCCAGCTGCATATCACTGTTATCCAACTCTACCAACACCTGTCCTGCCTTAACAGTCTGGGTATCATCCACGTTTACCTTTTGCACCGTGCCGGTAATTTGCGGCGTAATCTGCACCAGATGGCCATTCACATATGCATCATCAGTGGATTCCTCATGCTGCCATAACAGCAGATACATTAGCAGAAAGCCCAGCGCAATCAGCACAAATACCACCGTCAGCAACACCAGCTTACGCTTGCGGCCGGCGGGCACACGTTCTGACTGCGGTTGTACCGCCGGTTGAGAGGTAGTCACTGCCTCATTGGTTTGCTTTTGTTCACTCATACGTCAATAGCTCAAGAAAATAGGAAATTAACACTCAGTTACTGATTATTGCCACTTGCAGGAATTTTAAAACCACCACCAAGCGCAGCATGCAGGTTATTCCAGCTCTGTTGCCGCCACGCAGCGGTTTTTGCTAAATCTGCCTGTGCACTTAAAGCTGCATCCTCGCGTTGCAACTTGGTAAGCGCATTCTCCAGACCAGCTGCATGGCGTCTATTGCTGGATACAGCATTTTTCTGCGCCACCTGCCATGCCTGCTGCTGTAAAGGCAAGGCTTCAGAACTACGCTGATAGTCACTGACAGCATCGGCTGCCTGCTGCAAAGCCGTCAGCACCGTTTTATCGTATTGCGCCACCTGCTCATTGTAAGCAGAACGTTTACCAGCCAAAGCAGCCTGCAAACTGCCTGACGTAAATATCGGCAACGAAATAGCCGGCACAATACCCAGCATGCGTGAAGAAGAATGCACCAAGTCAAACGCATCAACATGCGCCAAACCTGCCAGTCCTTGGATTTCTATATTCGGATAAAACGCTGCTTGTGCCGCTTTAATTCCAAAATAATCCGATTGCAGTAAAGCTCGTTGCGCCGCAATATCCGGTCGCTGCCCCAGAATATCGGCATGTAAACCATTTACCGCCACTTCTGGCACTTTCCCCAGCGGCTGCGGTACCACCGCTGGCATCTGAGTAGGTGAAACACCTATCAGCGCAGCCATACTGTGCCGGGCACGTTCGATATCCGCCTGCGTCTGGCGCAAAGCGCTTTGCATAGCCAGTACATTCTGCGACACAGCATATTCATCACTCGCTGGTTGCAGACCAGCACGAATCCGATTCGCCACCAGTTTCTGCAACGCTTGATTCACCGCAATACGCTTTTGCAACACTTTAGCCTGCTCCTGCAACAACTGCCATTGCGTATATTGCGATACAATACTTTGGCTTAGTAGCAACCGTGCCTGCTCTTGCTGATAAGCAGCAGCCACACGCGCACCAAGTGCTGATTTAATCAAATTACGCTGCTTACCCCAAAAATCAAAAGTATAATTAACTGCCAGCGCAGCCATTTCATTACTGAACACATGATTCGGGTCATCACCCGCTCTGTTTGAATCTGGTTTCGGATTTAGGTAAGCGGCCACACCATTAGCCTGCAAAGCTACCTGTACGCCAGCCTCCCCTTTGGCACCACGCCATTGCGCTTCAGCCTCAGCAAAACGAGCAGCGGCCACGCGCAAATCCGGTGCACTGGCTAGCCCGATATCCATCAACTGGTTCAGCAACGGCTGATTCAGACCGAGCCACCAGCTTTGCTTAGCCTGTATAGTTTGACCGGCTGGCAAATGCAGCTGGGCTGCATCCTGCGGGCTTTGTAACTCAGGCTGGCGGCCAAAATTGGCACAGGCAGACAACAACAGCAAAGCCAGCGGGCTGACAAGAGATAACTGACGCAATCGGCGCGCAGATACAGTTAATTTCATGCAAATCTCAGCAAAAAGTTAAGCAGCAGTTAATAACTTTGTTAAAAGCTGCTGCAATTGTTCATATTCTGGTTCACTCAGGGCTGACCATACCCTCCGGTGCACCTCATTGGTTTCCGGACTGACACGTTGAATCAAATCCTCACCGGCCTTAGTTAATTTCAGCGTAATTTTGCGCCGATCTAAAGGATGAGTTGAACGAGTAGCCCAGCCATTTACAACCAGATCATCAGATAAACGCGTAGCACTAGTACGGGTGAGATTAAGAATATTGCTTAGTTCCGAAGGTAAAATCTCATGATTTGGCCGCGCATACACAGCCAGCAGCGCATGCCACAAGCTTTCGGACAAATGGTGTTTATGCAAACGCTCATTCAGCTGATTGTGAATCGTTGCATGCACCAAACGCACCAGACGGCTTAGCATTACCAGCTGAACATTCATGCTCGGCATTTTCACTGCCAGCACCCCCAAAGTAGCTTCCAGTTCGGCAGCAGGAAGAGAAAAACCCATTTCAGAGCACCTCAAAGTCCATAAAATAAGCCATTATAATAAATTTATCTCTTATTATAAATGGAGCTTATAGTTTGGCAGAGAATATTCCAACCCCAAAATAGTCACTAAAGCATCAAAATTTTAAAATTTTTTGCTTATCAATCTGCATGCTACAAAATTAATTTACACCACCCATCCCATACCAACGTTATTTTCCGGTACATCAGCATAATCAGTAGCTCAACAAACTGAACCATCAGACAACACTAGCAAAAACCATCAGCCGCCAGCTGTATCGTTGCAGAAAAGAAACATCAAGCTATTCAACCACACTAAACAGCAGCCCGAATAAAATTATCCAATTCGCAAATACAACTTATTAATAAACCGCTACAGACATCAATCGGATAAGTGTTTCCTAAACAAAATAAAAAACAATTACCCCAAACCACCCTAAATCGTTAAGACCATAATTATATTTAATAACAGATTAAATATTTAGAGTTTTTGAAATTTTTTACGCCGTATTAACCAGATACCGGCTTTTTCTGGCTAGTGTCAACAACCTTTCACACCAGCCGGCAACAAAATTGCACCATACACTATGTACAAAACTCCCGTTTTCTTAGCAAACCAACCACCAATACGCACACAAACTGTCACTTCAGCTCATTTCACGACCAATCGTCAGCCTGATTTAACCATTATTTTTCTCTTTTATACAAATATCCTTATCAGCTGCATACAACAAAAAACAGGCTGCTTAAAAGCAACCTGTTTGTATCAACCCATCCAAATCAGATACCCGCAGCCTCACGCAGCAACTGAGCTTTATCCGTACGCTCCCAAGTAAATTCCGGCTCTTCACGTCCAAAATGGCCATATGCTGCTGTTTTAGCATAAATAGGACGCTGTAAATCCAGCATTTTAATAATTCCTTTCGGACGCAAATCAAAATGCTGTTGCACAATCTCAATAAGCCGACTCTCCTCAATCTTACCGGTACCGAAAGTATCGATTGCAATCGAAGTCGGCTGCGCAATACCGATTGCATAGGAAATCTGAATTTGACACTGGCTAGCCAGACCGGCAGCCACAATATTTTTCGCCACATAGCGGCAAGCATAAGCAGCAGAACGGTCTACCTTGGTGGGATCCTTACCCGAAAATGCGCCACCTCCATGCGGCGCTGCACCACCGTATGTGTCCACAATAATTTTGCGTCCAGTTAATCCACAGTCGCCCTGCGGCCCACCAATCACAAAACGTCCGGTCGGATTAATCAGATACTGAGTATCTTCAGTTAGCATTTCAGCAGGTAATACCGGCTTAATAATCAGTTCCTTCACCGCCTCAACCAGTTCCTCACGCCCGATTTCGGGATCATGCTGCGTAGACAGCACCACCGTATCAATGCGCTTCACCTTACCGGTGTCACTATCATATACACAAGTCAGCTGAGCCTTTGCATCCGGACGGAGCCACGGCAGTTCACCGCTTTTACGTACTTCACTCTGGCGCTGCATGAGACGATGCGCATAATAAATCGCAAACGGCATCAGCGTCGGCGTTTCATCACAGGCATAACCAAACATCAGCCCCTGATCACCGGCACCCATATCCAGATCCAACCCCTCACCCTCATTCACACCCTGCGCAATGTCAGGCGACTGTTCGTCATAACAAACCATGACTGCACAGCCACTGGCATCAAAACCCAGCTCGGATGAGTTATAACCAATACGCTTAATCGTATCGCGGGCAACTTGTATATAATTAATATGTGCGCGTGTGGACACTTCGCCGGCCAACACACACAAACCGGTATTAACCAACGTTTCAGCAGCTACGCGCGCTGAAGGATCCTGCGTCAGGATAGCGTCTAAAATAGAATCGGATATCTGGTCGGCAACTTTATCCGGATGTCCTTCCGAAACCGACTCAGAAGTAAACAGAAATTCACTCATAATTGGCGGATACTTTCTGATGCTAATATTGCTTTATGGGCAGTTATAGATGCTTTTGTTACAATGTCGCCCAAATTTTGATTTGAGATACAGAACAGATGCAAAAGCTGGTTTATTTCGTATTTTCCTTATTGGCGTTAATCCCCTTGCCAGTTTTACAGGGCATCGGCTCAATACTGGGGCGCCTTGGCTTTTACTTCGCCACCAGTGAACGTGAACGCACAACCAAAAATCTGCATTTTAGCAAAATTGCTGCCAACGACCAACAAGCAGAAAAACTAGTCAAATCCATTTTTGCTGAAACTGCCAAGAGCGGATTAGAGCTGTCCATCGCATGGACCCGCTCCAGCAACCACATCGTATCCTTGTTCAAAGAAGTGCACGGCTGGAAACACATTGAAGAAGCCATTGCAAATAAACACGGGCTGCTCCTTATTACCCCGCATCTAGGCAATTACGACCTTGCCGGCCGCTACTTGAGCGAAAAACTACCATTCCCTCTCACTGCCATGTACCGGCCACCCAAAATAAGCTGGCTGGAAAGCGTCATGAATAACGGCCGCGTGCGTGACAACGGCTACACCGCACCAGCCAACATGCAAGGCGTTAAACAAGTAGTACGGGCATTAAAAAACAAAGAAGCCACCATCATCTTGCCTGATCAGGTGCCTGGAGAAGGTGAAGGCGTCTGGGCCAACTTTTTTGACCGGCCAGCCTATACCATGACACTGGCTTCACGGCTTGCCATCATGCCTAATGTAACAGCCCTATTCTTTTGCGGCGAACGCCTACCCTATGGCCGCGGCTTTGCCCTGCACATCGCCCCACTTACTGGCACACTCACCGGCAACAGAGAACATGATGCACAAATCATCAATAACAATGTCGAAAAGTGGGTTAAACGTTTTCCCAGCCAATACCTATTTGGCTACAATCGTTACAAAAAACGCAAGAACATACCTCTTCCCTAGGTAAATTTATTTATATAAATAAATTTTAAAAACTGATATAGCTTATTGTTGACCTAAAAAAATAATGACAATTACATTATTGATTGAGTAAAAATTCTACTTTATCCCCTTTTTTCTTAGAATAACGTTCAAATAATCCTGAATATAAATATGCTTTAAACACCTTTAATTATCAATAAGCTTTATACAATGGCACTTTTAGCAGTAATATTCTTCCTTAAATAAATCAATATTGAATAGATAAAGACATAGCTTAAAAATACTGCCTGTCCAGCATATGTTTACGATTATTATTATAGAAATAAAATATTTTATTAATTTACTGAACAACAATAATACTCAAGTTATAGCAATATTTTAATCTTAGTAACAATGGTATAAAAATTAAATGAATTACAAATATATTGATAGGATTTCATACATCACATATATCTGCAAAACATAAGCAAATATAAATTATTCAGAGAATGACATTAAAGCTAAATTATTTAATTTTAATGAATTAATACCGCCCAAAAATATAGATATAGTATTACATTTATATATAGTTATTTTAAGAAAATTATAAAATCACAATCTTATATATTATAAAAAGCATTCACAAAAATCTAAAATTAATATTCTAATCTGATGACGCTAATATATGCGAAATGAAAACTAAATTGATAGATATATTTTAGCTCACATTATAAAACCTCAAAAATATCTATCACCTCATTACTGTGATTTTCTGTTGTGGATTAATTTTCTATCATCCTTGTGATAAACAAAATTATTTTTGATGGAAAGATTTTAAATCTATATAGGGTATAGTTTCAGTCACAATTTCGTAGCTTTACTAACTGCGCATTTACCCATGATCGTTATTTGCATAGCATTTCACCTAAAAGAAAAACGCATACTTTCATTCCGCAAATTGAAAGTATTTCTGAAAATACTGAATTAATATTGTCAATAAGAGAGATTCACTTTAAATCATGAACAAAATACCCATCGGTCTGTATAAGAGCAAAATAACCCTAATCAAAATAACCTCTAAAATTATTATCATGTAATATACACAATCGAATTAGAACATTAAAAAGCATAATACTCAGCATATAAGGTTATCACCAAGATTTTTTAATACTACTTACTCTCTTCGTATTCAACCCAACCTACTAGCCAATCAATCGACAATCCACTAGCACAGTATCGAAATCCACATAAAGCCGCTTTACTCAGTCAACAAAGGAAATATAATATATTCTCAAGCAGTATACTTATCATCACCTGCAACTTACGCCATTGTGTCAGTCAACTGTCTACTCTAAATAGTGCCTTACGTAATCATTAATTACTAATTAAATTTAAACAAAAAAAGAGCCATCCGGCTCTTTTTTTGTATTTGTAAACTGTGTTGGCAGTGGCAATACAAATTAACGTTTTGAGAACTGTTTCGCACGGCGTGCTTTGCGCAGACCGAATTTTTTACGTTCAACTTCACGTGCATCACGAGTAACCAGACCAGCAGCAGACAGAGTTGGTTTCAGCGCTGCATCGTAGTCAATCAATGCACGGGTAATACCGTGACGAATCGCACCAGACTGGCCAGTTTCACCGCCGCCTACAACGTTTACTTTAATGTCGAAAGATTCTAGATTTTCGGTCAACACTAATGGCTGACGTACAATCATGCGGCCGGTTTCACGGCCAAAGAATTCATCCAGCGGACGGCCATTCACAATAATCTGACCGCTACCTTTTTGCAGGAAAACACGAGCCACTGAACTTTTGCGGCGACCCGTGCCGTAGTAATATTTACCGTTCATTGCGTGTCCTTAGATTTCCAAAACTTTAGGTTGTTGAGCAGCATGGCCATGTTCTGAAGTTGCATATACTTTCAGTTTTTTAATCATAGCGTAGCCCAACGGACCTTTAGGCAACATACCTTTAACGGCTTTTTCCAGCGCACGGCCAGGGAACTGGTTTTGCATTTCTGCAAAAGTACGCTCGTAGATACCACCCGGGAAGCCTGAGTGGCGATAGTATTTTTTGTCAGTCTGTTTCTGACCAGTTACACGCAGTTTGTCAGCATTGATTACAATGATGTAATCGCCAGTATCAACATGTGGCGTGTATTCTGGCTTATGTTTGCCACGCAGACGGCGAGCGATTTCAGCAGCCAGACGACCCAGAACTTTGTCTTGAGCATCAACCACATACCAATCGCGCTTCACCTCATGCGGCTTAGCTGAAAAGGTTTTCATAGGAGCTAATCCAGATAAATATACGAAAGCTTCTAATATTAAAGATTAATCAAGTGATTGTCAATTGCTAAGCTTGGTCATACAACAATCTCTCTATCCTCAGTAACATAGGCAGGCTGTGCTTTTCACGCTTGCCAGCCTGTCTAACCAATGCGCCTGAAGGGCGGCAAACATGCCAGTAATTGCTTGCCATAGCGCGCTGTCAGAATACGGTTATCCAGAATAGTCACACGGCCATAATCTGTTTCGGTACGAATCAGCCGTCCAACGGCCTGTATCAGCTTAATGCTGGCTTCAGGCACGGTAATTTCCATAAAAGGATTGCCGCCACGAGCTTCTATCCATTGATTACGGGTTTTTTCAATCGGATTATCCGGCATCGCAAAGGGCAACTTAGCAATGATCACCTGTACACACATTTCACCCGGTAAATCTAACCCTTCAGCAAAACTGTCGAGTCCAAATATAATGCTGGGTTTTCCATCGGTAATAGCCTGATGATGGCGCTGCAAGAGAACTTGCTTAGGTAGTTCTCCCTGCACCAGTAACAAAGGTAAATGGCTGTCGGGTAATTTCAATGCCACTTCTTGCATCTGCCGGCGGGAAGAAAACAGAACCAACGTTCCAATGGCTTCGTTTTCATTAATCAGTTTTGGAAGCCACTGTACAATTTCGCTGGTATGAGCAGCTGCATCTTTCGGACTGGCAGTCAGTGCAGGTATATACAGCTCCCCTTGCTCGGCAAAATGAAACGGGCTATCTAGTGCCAGCATAGTGGTATCTGTTAACCAATTAAGGCCAGTTTGTTTTAGCAGCAAATCAAAAGTACCCAACGAGCGTAACGTTGCCGAGGTCAGTAAAGCGCCTGCCGCACGTCGCCATAGACCACTGGCCAGTTTGCCGGCACTGGTAATCGGAGAAGCATTAAAACTGTAATCAACTTTATCTTTACTCGTTCGGGTAATCCATTTAGCCAGCGGTGCTTCCTCTTCAACATTTTCAGTTGCGAGTAAATCCCAAACATCAACCACTTGCTCTATACGCGCCAGCAACATACCCAGATCACCGCTAAGCCGGTCAAGCAAACTGCTGTCCTGATTTTTATCACGTCGTGCGGCCGATAGAGCCTCATTCAGACTATTGATGTGTTTAAGCAGCATGCGTGCGGCCAAAGCGGTATTATCAACCAATATTTTCAATGTAGCTGGGATGACGCCATCCGGCCACAACCAGCTACTTTCATCATGGCCATCTTGTGCTGCCAGGCTGGGTTCATCAGCCAAATGCATCATCCATTCCTGCAAATTTTCCTGCAAAGCGGAGGCTGCCTCTGTAGCCATTACAGCAAGTTCACTTTTATCCAGCACACCAGCTACTTTATCCACAACATTACCAGTGCGTTCTAAAAACCATAATGCTTGATTCAAGCTGTGTTCAGCCGCAAACTGCTGCAAAGCTTTGTGTGGCAAATGGTGCGCCTCATCTATACAATAAAAGCTATTGGAAGGTGATGGCAAAATAACGCCACCGCCCATACCGATATCAGCCAACAATAAATCATGGTTAGCCACCACCACATTTACAGTTTCCAGCGTTTCTCGCGCCAAAAAAAACGGACACTCCGGTCGATTGGGACACCCAGCTTTCAAACAGCCGTGGCGGTCATTGGTAACTTTCTGCCACAGACCATCATCAATCTGTTGCGGCCACGTATCTCGATCTCCATTAAAAGTACGGTCAGCAAACTGGTCGGCCATATCACGTAATACCGCCAGCTCCTCACTTTTAGGTTTCCGGTCCCACAACGCCTGCTGTGGTTCGAACCCTTGTAAACTATCCTGTGCGTTCAATTGGGTTAATTGATACAGTTTATAGGGACACAAATAGCGACCACGCCCTTTGGCGAGTGCAAAGCTGAGATTCAGACCACTGTGTCTGACCACAAAGGGTAAATCACGCCCTACCAGCTGCTCCTGTAAAGCCACAGTAGCACTGCTGACCACCAGAATTTTGCCGCGGGTCTGCGCCATAATCCCGCCGGCCAACAGGTAGGCCAGACTTTTGCCTACACCTGTAGGCCCCTCCACCACCACAATTGATTCCCCATTGCGCTGTGGTGCTTCTCCACCATCCTCCTGCTGTTGAGTGCGTGAAAATGCATTGGCAATCGCGGCCACCATCTCCCGTTGTGCCTGACGTGGCCGGAAATTAGGCAGACTTTTGGCGATATTCTGGTAATGTTCGCGTATCGCGTTCTTTTCTAAATCTGTGAGCATAACTGGTCAGACAAAAGCAAATAGCATAAACACTTATTCTATTTAGTAGTAAAGTTATTTAAAATCAGTATATTCGCAACGTAATTCCAATTATATACTGATATTCCATATTAAATTTCAGCAGGTCCATCATGAACAAAATTATTTATCTTGTTATAACCTGTCTGGTAGCCACAGGCTTGATAGCCTGCTCCAAAACACAACAGGATAACGCATCCGCCGCAACGGCTACTAAAAAAGAACTCGTGTTCGGTGCATCCGCCATGCCCTACACCACCATCTTTGAGCAAGGCGTTAAGCCAATTCTGGAAAAACAGGGTTATAAGATTAAAACCCTGAATTTTTCCACGCTGGAAGTGAATAATCAATCTGTAAATAATGGACAGGTTGATTTCAATCTGGATCAGCATACTGCCTATCTGAATGTTTTCAACCGTGAAAAAGGCACACATCTATATCCGCTAGTGCATATTCCAACCGTACCAGCTGCCATTTATTCAAATAAATACACCTCCATCCAACAGGCCCCCAACGGTGCCAGCGTACTGATTCCAAGCGATCCGGCTAATACCTCACGTGCGTTACGTATTCTGACCGATAACCACTTAATTCAGTTAAAACCCAACACCAATCCAATACTCGCAACCACACGAGACATTGCCAGCAATCCTAAACTACTAAAAATCAAAGAAATTGATTCAGTTATGATTCCGCGCACATTAAATGAAGTGGACTTCGGGTTCGCCTCAGGGGGCATTGCCTATCAGTCCAAACTGGATCCGAAAAAAGCTGTTCTGCGTGAAAAGGTGATTCCGGAAATGGAAATGGTGGTCACCATCAATGAAAAAAACAAAGACACTCAATGGGCAAAAGATTTAAAAGCAGCTTATCAGTCAGATGAATTTAAACAATTTATGCAGAAATACAATCAGAACCAAATGTGGGTAATGCCACAGGCTGAGTAAGCTGCCTGATAATACTTCTTTTCTGAGGATAACCGGTAATACTTTACAAGTATTACCGGTTATCTATTTTATTGTTATTTGCCACGATACAGAATCGTAGCACCATTTTTATCAGCCTGAAAACAAATTCCATTCTTAAACAACATAACATTAAATTTAAATACATTTTATAATATAAAGATTACAAAACTTATCTGCACAAGCATGACTCTCTATAGCATCAAACCTGCTTTTCAAAAATTGCTACGTCCACTAATGTTTTGGCTGTACAGAAAAGGCATTACAGCCAACCACATTACGCTAACTGCTATCGGCCTTTCAGTTTTAATAGGTGCCATCCTCGCTCTGTTTCCTTATCCAAAATTATTTTGGCTGTTGCCGATTACTTTGTTTATCCGCATGGCGTTAAATGCACTGGATGGTATGCTGGCACGCGAATGTAATCAACAAAGCCGGCTTGGTGCGGTATTAAACGAGCTTGGCGATGTATTATCTGATATTGCGCTGTATTTACCATTTATATTATTACCCCACAGCAATACAGCCACCGTACTGGTTATGCTGTTCTGTGCAGCCTTAACTGAATTCAGTGGCATTCTCGCGCAAACCATTAACGGCATTCGCAGCTATGCTGGCCCGATGGGAAAAAGTGACCGTGCGCTGATTTTTGGTAGCTGGTCTTTACTGATAGCTATCTGGCCAAATTTAACAATTTGGAATAATTTCATCTGGTGTGCCTCTATCCTCTTATTGATTTGGACTTGCATTAACCGTTGTCGCAGCGCCATACATGGAGGCCGTTAATATGCTGCTACAAAAATCCCTATTGGTTATCTTCAGCCTTTTACTGTTGGCAACGATAATCAACGGATTACTAGTTTGCCTGCAAAAAAATAAAGATTGGCGCGAACTTACCCTGCGTATCCGCACATGGTGGGTAATTGTTATTTTGTTTTCACTAGCACTGATCAGCCCCTGCTGGCTTGGATTAAGTTTTTTTGCTTTAGTGAGCTTTATAGCTTTAAAAGAATATTTAACTCTGGTTCCCGCCCGCCATGCAGACAGAATGCCCATATTATGGATGTTTATTACCATTCCGATTAACTACTGGTTAATCGGTATCGACTGGTACGGATTGTTTATCGTATTCATACCAGTATATATGTTTCTATTTTTACCAGCTCGTATGGTTATTGCTGGCGATACCAGACATTTTTTGCGTACCGTTTCTCAGCTGCAATGGGGGTTAATGACGACAGTATTTGCTTTCAGCCATGTTGCCTGTCTGCTAGTATTACCCAATGATAAGCAGCAAACTGGAGCTTTATTAGTCCTGTTTCTCGTTGGACTGACAGAATTCAACGATATTACCCAATACCTATGGGGAAAATCACTTGGGAAAATCAAAATTACTCCTAAAGTCAGTCCGAACAAAACACTGGCCGGTTTGCTTGGCGGAATAGGTAGCACCACTATAGCAGCCATGTTATTAGGCCCTATACTGACGCCTTTGAACTGGAGTATGGCCATACTGGCTGGATTGATTATCAGTGTCAGTGGCTTTTGTGGAGACATTGTGATGTCAGCCATCAAACGTGATATCGGTATCAAAGACAGTGGCACACTACTACCAGGGCACGGCGGCATCCTTGACCGCCTTGATTCATTGATATTTACCGCACCAGTATTTTTTCATTTTGTCCGATACTTTTACTACTAAGCCATGCTGAAATCATTACTCAAACCATTATTTGCCCTATGCATCGTATGGCCAGTTATGCGTTTATGGCTGGGTTTACGTATCCACCAGCACCAGAATCTGCCTAAACAAGGACCGGCTATTCTCGTTGCCAATCACAATAGCCACATGGATGTGTTTGCATTAATGTCACTGTACTCTCCCATGCAACAGCGTCAGATTCATCCAGCAGCTGCAGCAGATTACTTTCTCAGCAATAAATGGATGGCATGGTTTGCGCTCAATGTACTGAATATTATTCCGGTTACACGCCAGAATAACGGTCAGGGTAATCCCTTGCAAGGCTGTGAAGAAGCCTTACGCAAAAACAAAATTCTGATTTTATTTCCAGAAGGCTCCCGTGGTGAACCTGGCAAAATGCAGCCATTAAAATCAGGTTTATGGCATTTGAGTGCCACCATGCCTGACGTACCAATTATTCCGGTGTGGCTGCAAGGCACTGAACAGATTATGGCAAAAGGAAATCGCATTCCCTTGCCGCTGTTTATTGATGTCAATATCGGTAAACCGATGTATTTCCAGCCTGACAAAGAACAATTTAAAACAGAGCTATTAAACCATTTATTAGCATTGCGTCCTCAATACAGCAAAAAAGATTTCGACGACTGAACAATATCAGCCCACAGATGATAGCTGCTTAGAGTTTAAATCAAAAAGCTCACTTTCAAATCAGTGAGGTCTTAATTAGGTACATTTAAGTACACCAACATTCAAATCCACACTGGGTTTCGTGTAAACGATCTACATGAACATTCCTCCAACAGCAATTTACTACGCACATCCTGAAGCAATTTAACTGCTACCATAACGGATTTTGTGATGGCATCAATCACCCGTGGCACTCACTATCCAAAATGACTCTTTAGTTGCAAACTTGCCAGAATAGATTATGCATAATATGGTTTAGAGAGAAATAAAATTACTGGCCATCGAAGCAACTTCTTAAAAAATTATTAAATATTAATGAATGGAATATTTTAGTTTTTTATGGTTCTACCTCACATTCATAAACCAAAATAATAAATAATTTAGCAGACAGAAACCTGATAAATTATCTATTTTTTCCCCTAAGAAAAATTAATCAATTTATGACCGTACGAATTCTTACAGAAAAATGATTTTCGCATGAAAACACAATTTTTTTCTTCTAAGCATTTATTCAACTGAAGTGGCAATTTTCTTATGCAAATCCTTATTTTTGTCGCTCCCCTTATATCCGAATTAAAGCAAGTTTTACTGCGACTCCAGACATGCTTTATATGCTTATAGACTTTTACTACGCTTATCACCGCCCAGTTTTACACCCAGGCATATAGAAAATTTCATACTAGGTTGCCAAGTTAATCAAAGCAATTATTCTTATCTTATAAATATTTATCTTCATTATGTACCGTTTCATGCTCCACCATTTTTTGTCACATCTATCCAAGCGTTATCATTTGGCATGAAGGTGCAATAAAACTGACTTACAGGAATGTTACAACACATTTATAAAATTGGTTTTATACTGAATTACTAAAAAAATCAGCAAGTTCAGAATACAATAAATCATTATTGATGATATAGCTGCCATGATCATGATCTGGCACAACTTTTAATTTGGAATGGGGCAAAGCTTCAGCAATTGAGCTAAATACCTCAGGATGATAAATATCATTTTCCGCCCCAATCACAAAAGCTGGCACAGTGACATCCTTCAGAGAAGATATATCAATATGTGGCTGCTCCAACATCATTTTATATAACGGATCACCTGTTTGTTCATAGTACTGCTGCATAAACTCAAAAGTTTCAGCATTAAAATCCGCAGGCGAAAGATTCACTCCTAATAATGCCATCTTGGAAATCACAGACTGATCGTGTAGAGCAAGTAATAAAGAAATAATTGCACCATCACTAAAGCCAATAATATTAACCGGATCAATGGCCAAAGCCATAATCAATGCATAAATATCATCTGCCATCACTTTATAATCATAGATAGCAGTTTTTTCACTTAAACCATGATTACGGCTATCCACTGCATACACGGTATAATCATGGTGAAATTTTTGAATCAGTGGAGCAAAAATACTGTGATCTTCACCGTTCCCATGCAATAGTATTAAAGCCTCCCCACTTCCTGATTTTTTATAATTGATATTAATACCATTTACATTAATCATTAAATTTGTTCCATTTTTCTGTTTTTATTTCGGATAATTATCTATTAATATTGAAATCAGTTAAATAATATCATCAATCATAGAAATACAAACCAATTATTATTTAGCAATACAACATCTGTCTTATCTGATATAAACTAAGGGTCATATTATTTATTGATTCATTTAAATGAGCCTGAACATAGTTTTATATCAACCTCAAATACCTGCTAATACAGGCAACATTGCCCGCACCTGTGCTGGCACTGGTACCAGCCTGCATTTAATTCACCCTCTTGGCTTTTCAACAGACGACCGTATGCTTAAACGTGCCGGTCTTGATTACTGGCCTTATGTCGATATTCATTATCATGACAGCCTAGAAGCTTTTATTGAAATGACCGAAGCGCAAGCCAATGCACAAGTGTATCTAATCGAGACGTACGGCACGCGCAACTACACAGAATTTGACTACAGCAACAGCAGGCAAGCAATCTATTTCCTCTTCGGCCGCGAAACGACCGGCCTGCCGCAGGAGTTCGCACAGGCCAGAGCAGATCACTGCCTGCGTATCCCTCAGACTTCCCATATCCGCTCATTGAATCTATCCAACGCAGCGGCCATCGTAGTGTACGAAGCCCTACGGCAGCAGGGGTTCGCTGGTTTGTCTTAACCAGTTTCTCATTCAGCACAAAGCAAAAAACCCAGTAGACTATCTACTGGGTTCTTTTTAATGGGTGTCTGGCGGTGTCCTACTTTCACATGGGCATCCATACTATCATCGGCGCTAGGTCGTTTCACGGTCCTGTTCGGGATGGGAAGGCGTGGGACCAACCCGCTATGGCCGCCAGACTTTAAACTGTCAAATCAGAAAGCCTTAATCTTGGTGATGCTTGTATTCTCATCAGTAAGCTTTATCATTTACCTTGCACATCTTCTGCGTGCGAAGTCCTTCAAATGATAGAGTCAAGCCTCACGAGCAATTAGTATCGGTTAGCTCCAAGTGTTACCACTCTTCCACACCCGACCTATCAACGTCCTGGTCTCGAACGTCTCTTTAGAGGGATTAAATCCCTAGGGAAGTCTCATCTTCAGGCGAGTTTCACGCTTAGATGCTTTCAGCGTTTATCTCTTCCGAACTTAGCTACCCGGCGATGCGACTGGCGTCACAACCGGTACACCAGAGGTTCGTCCACTCCGGTCCTCTCGTACTAGGAGCAGCCCCCGTCAAACTTCCAACGCCCACTGCAGATAGGGACCAAACTGTCTCACGACGTTTTAAACCCAGCTCACGTACCACTTTAAATGGCGAACAGCCATACCCTTGGGACCGACTACAGCCCCAGGATGTGATGAGCCGACATCGAGGTGCCAAACTCCGCCGTCGATATGAACTCTTGGGCGGAATCAGCCTGTTATCCCCGGAGTACCTTTTATCCGTTGAGCGATGGCCCTTCCATTCAGAACCACCGGATCACTATGTCCTGCTTTCGCACCTGCTCGACTTGTCGGTCTCGCAGTTAAGCTACCTTGTGCCATTGTACTATCAGTCCGATTTCCGACCGGACCTAGGTAACCTTCGAACTCCTCCGTTACTCTTTGGGAGGAGACCGCCCCAGTCAAACTGCCTACCATGCACGGTCCCCGATCCAGATAATGGATCCGGGTTAGAACCTCAAAGTCACCAGGGTGGTATTTCAAGGACGGCTCCACAGAAACTAGCGTTCCTGCTTCTTAGCCTCCCACCTATCCTACACAAGTGACTTCAAAGTCCAATGCAAAGCTACAGTAAAGGTTCACGGGGTCTTTCCGTCTAGCAGCGGGGAGATTGCATCTTCACAACCATTTCAACTTCGCTGAGTCTCAGGAGGAGACAGTGTGGCCATCGTTACGCCATTCGTGCGGGTCGGAACTTACCCGACAAGGAATTTCGCTACCTTAGGACCGTTATAGTTACGGCCGCCGTTTACTGGGGCTTCGATCCGATGCTTGCACATCTTCAATTAACCTTCCAGCACCGGGCAGGCGTCACACCCTATACGTCCACTTTCGTGTTTGCAGAGTGCTGTGTTTTTATTAAACAGTCGCAGCCACCTATTCTCTGCGACCTCTAATAGCTTACAGAGTAAATCTTTCACCATCAGAGGCATACCTTCTCCCGAAGTTACGGTATCAATTTGCCGAGTTCCTTCTCCTGAGTTCTCTCAAGCGCCTTAGAATTCTCATCCTACCCACCTGTGTCGGTTTGCGGTACGGTTTCATTCAAACTGAAGCTTAGTGGCTTTTCCTGGAAGCGTGGTATCAGTCACTTCGTGTCCTTAGACACTCGTCATCACTTCTCGGCGTTAAGCACCCGGATTTGCCTAAGTGCTCCACCTACCGGCTTAAACGATCTATTCCAACAGATCGATGACCTAACCTTCTCCGTCCCCACATCGCATTTGAATCAAGTACAGGAATATTAACCTGTTTCCCATCGACTACGCATCTCTGCCTTGCCTTAGGGGCCGACTCACCCTACGCCGATGAACGTTGCGTAGGAAACCTTGGGTTTTCGGCGACAGGGCTTTTCACCCTGTTTATCGCTACTCATGTCAACATTCGCACTTCTGATACCTCCAGCATGCTTCTCAACACACCTTCTTCGGCCTACAGAACGCTCCCCTACCATGTCAGTTGCCTGACATCCGCAGCTTCGGTTACAGATTTGAGCCCCGTTACATCTTCCGCGCAGGACGACTCGACCAGTGAGCTATTACGCTTTCTTTAAATGATGGCTGCTTCTAAGCCAACATCCTGGCTGTCTCGGCCTTCCCACTTCGTTTACCACTTAATCTGTCATTTGGGACCTTAGCTGGCGGTCTGGGTTGTTTCCCTCTTGACACCGGACGTTAGCACCCGATGTCTGTCTCCCGAGGAACCACTTGATGGTATTCTTAGTTTGCCATGGGTTGGTAAGTCGCAATGACCCCCTAGCCATAACAGTGCTTTACCCCCATCAGTGTCTTGCTCGAGGCACTACCTAAATAGTTTTCGGGGAGAACCAGCTATCTCCGAGTTTGTTTAGCCTTTCACCCCTATCCACAGCTCATCCCCGCATTTTGCAACATGCGTGGGTTCGGTCCTCCAGTACCTGTTACGGCACCTTCAACCTGGCCATGGATAGATCACTCGGTTTCGGGTCTACACCCAGCAACTCGTCGCCCTATTAAGACTCGGTTTCCCTGCGCCTCCCCTAATCGGTTAAGCTCGCTACTGAATGTAAGTCGTTGACCCATTATACAAAAGGTACGCAGTCACGGATTACTCCGCTCCCACTGTTTGTATGCATCAGGTTTCAGGTTCTGTTTCACTCCCCTCCCGGGGTTCTTTTCGCCTTTCCCTCACGGTACTGGTTCACTATCGGTCGATGATGAGTATTTAGCCTTGGAGGATGGTCCCCCCATATTCAGACAGGATTTCTCGTGTCCCGCCCTACTTCTCGTATACTTAGTACCATCTCTGAAATTTCAAATACGGGGCTATCACCCTCTGTGGCCAAGCTTCCCAGCTTGTTCTTCTATCTCAGTGACTATCATATACAGGCTCTTACGCGTTCGCTCGCCACTACTTGCGCAATCTCGGTTGATTTCTTTTCCTCTGGGTACTTAGATGGTTCAGTTCTCCAGGTTCGCTTCTCTAAACCTATGTATTCAGTTTAGGATACCATGCTTTTACATGGTGGGTTTCCCCATTCGGATATCGCGGGATCACAGCTCTATTGCCAGCTCCCCCACGCTTTTCGCAGGCTTACACGTCCTTCTTCGCCTATCATCGCCAAGGCATCCACCTGATGCACTTATTCACTTGACTCTATCATTTCAAGAACCTCTTGACTTCATCACAACTACCGTTGACCTGTAATCATGACTTAAGCTCCCTACTCTCATAAAGCTTACTTCTTGGTTGTCTGAACAACGCCTTTTGTCTTCGTTGCTCAGCGATACAATCATCACCCAATTCTTTCAGCACTTCCACTTCATCCGTCTCCAGACTCTGCTTCCATGCCTCAATCTTTGTTTGTTGATTTCGGCTTTCCAATTTGTTAAAGATCGATGCGTTACTTCGCAAATTAAATTCAGCTTCCGCTTCATCTGCTTCCAGATAAACTCAATTTAATTTCCAAAGTAAAGTGTGGTGGAGGCAAACGGGATCGAACCGATGACCCCCTGCTTGCAAAGCAGGTGCTCTACCAACTGAGCTATGCCCCCTCTCTTCTTAAATAAGTGGTGGGTCTGGGAGGACTTGAACCTCCGACCCCACGCTTATCAAGCGTGTGCTCTAACCAGCTGAGCTACAAACCCAGTTTATTCAGTCTCTTCTCGCATCTTTTCAGTTTACCGATAAGTGTGAATGCGAATAACCCTCTTCTTTTCTCTAGAAAGGAGGTGATCCAGCCGCAGGTTCCCCTACGGCTACCTTGTTACGACTTCACCCCAGTCATGAAGCATACCGTGTTAAGCGACCCCCTTGCGGTTAGTCTACCCAATTCTGGTATCCCCCACTCCCATGGTGTGACGGGCGGTGTGTACAAGACCCGGGAACGTATTCACCGCAGTATGCTGACCTGCGATTACTAGCGATTCCGACTTCATGCACTCGAGTTGCAGAGTGCAATCCGGACTACGATCGGCTTTCTGAGATTGGCTTCACCTCGCGGCTTCGCTACCCTCTGTACCGACCATTGTATGACGTGTGAAGCCCTGGTCATAAGGGCCATGAGGACTTGACGTCATCCCCACCTTCCTCCGGTTTGTCACCGGCAGTCTCATTAGAGTGCCCAACTTAATGATGGCAACTAATGACAAGGGTTGCGCTCGTTGCGGGACTTAACCCAACATCTCACGACACGAGCTGACGACAGCCATGCAGCACCTGTGTTACGGTTCCCGAAGGCACTCTCCTATCTCTAAGAGATTCCGTACATGTCAAGACCAGGTAAGGTTCTTCGCGTTGCATCGAATTAATCCACATCATCCACCGCTTGTGCGGGTCCCCGTCAATTCCTTTGAGTTTTAATCTTGCGACCGTACTCCCCAGGCGGACAATTTCTCGCGTTAGCTTCGCTACTAAGACATCTAGTGCCCCAACAGCTAATTGTCATCGTTTAGGGCGTGGACTACCAGGGTATCTAATCCTGTTTGCTACCCACGCTTTCGAGCATGAACGTCAGTGTTATCCCAGGAGGCTGCCTTCGCCATCGGTATTCCTCCACATCTCTACGCATTTCACTGCTACACGTGGAATTCTACCTCCCTCTGACACACTCTAGTTAGACAGTTTCAAATGCACGTCCCAAGTTGAGCTCGGGGATTTCACATCTGACTTATCTAACCGTCTGCGCTCGCTTTACGCCCAGTAATTCCGATTAACGCTCGCACCCTACGTATTACCGCGGCTGCTGGCACGTAGTTAGCCGGTGCTTATTCTTTAGGTACCGTCAGCACCAGGTGGTATTAGCACCCGGCTTTTCTTCCCTAACAAAAGTCCTTTACAACCCGAAGGCCTTCTTCAGACACGCGGCATGGCTGGATCAGGGTTCCCCCCATTGTCCAAAATTCCCCACTGCTGCCTCCCGTAGGAGTTTGGGCCGTGTCTCAGTCCCAATGTGGCGGATCATCCTCTCAGACCCGCTATGGATCGTCGCCTTGGTAGGCCTTTACCCCACCAACTAGCTAATCCAACATCGGCCGCTCAAATAACGCGAGGTCCTAAGATCCCCCGCTTTCCCCCTCAGGGCGTATGCGGTATTAGCCATCCTTTCGGACAGTTATCCCCCATTACTCGGTACGTTCCGATGCATTACTCACCCGTTCGCCACTCGCCACCAGAGAGCAAGCTCTCCGTGCTGCCGTTCGACTTGCATGTGTAAAGCATGCCGCCAGCGTTCAATCTGAGCCAGGATCAAACTCTTATGTTTAATCTTAGCTTGTTGTAATCCTGAAGTTCCCTTCAGTATCACTGGTCTGCTTCAAAGTTATTGACAAGATTTATTACTATCCTGTCCCTCTGAATCAGTGTGAGGCTTATCCGCACTCACACTTATCGGTAATCTGTTCTGTTAAAGAGCGTTGCTTTCGACTGCGTTCTACTTTAAACTGTTTCGTTCGTTTCGGCTCGCGTCTCAGCGAAGAAGGCGAACTATACGCCCCTGCATCCACCCTGTCAACTACTTCCTCCTCTTATTTTTATCCAATCCACCAAGCCACTGTTCTAATAAGATTTATTTTTACTGCTCTCACCCCGGTTACTGGTCTTCATTTAGTCATTTAACCCAACCCCTTTGTGATTTGACTGTTGTAGTACTTTGACTTGGTATTTGGCTTTTCTTTTTTCTGTTTATGGTTTTTAGAAACGGCGATTACTTTTTTCCGTTAAATTGAGCCCGCTAAGGTCTATTACTTAACAGGCTTTTTATAAATTGATGTTTTTTCACTAGAGATTCGTCTGATGGTTATGCACGCGTGTTTTGCATTTGCTCAAGCATATGCACCATTTCATTTAGTTACCTGTAAATTAAATTAGGTCGAAGGTACAGTGGTAATACTGATGATATGGTCACGCTCTGTCAGTAGTCTATTATGTATTGTTTGTATTATGACGAAATTGTGGATGCGTTTTTTTTGATTTTGCTGCTTGAGAGTAGTTTTGAAAGTGGTAAACAAAATGTGTAAAACATAAAGCATATTATTCCTCAGAAGTTGCATCCTATGAAAGTACAATCGATTGTTGAGAATAGAGGTATTACGCGAAAAGATATTTATCCTTTGCGTAAGAATGTTACCGGAATGGGATATTCTGATTCTCTCTTAACAAATTGAGAAAAATATTAAAATAATAAAGTAAGGCAGCAAAGTTTCGTAGTGTAAATATCCCGCAGGCTGTATTTCCTGCTGTTCTGAATATAAGCTGTTTTTATTTGTAGGCTGCTTATTAATTTTAGGGGGAAATAGAGAATGTTTTATTTATCTGATGCTGAACTGGACAGGCTGTTACTGGACGATGTTGCATATGGTGATTTAACGACACGGGCTTTGGGTGTGGGTGACCGTTTAGGACAGATGACGTTTTGTCGGCAGATGGCCGGTCGGGTAAGTGGTGTGGCTGTGGCTGTAAGGTTGTTGCAAAAGCTGGCTCTAGATGTGGTGGTTCATGTGAAAGATGGGGAAGATGTGGCTGCAGGTACGGTATTAGTGACGGCTTCCGGCTCAGCAGAAAAGCTGCATTTGGGCTGGAAGGTGGTACAAAATGTGCTGGAATGGTGTGGCGGTGTGGCGCAATATATGGCGCAGATGGTGACCACAGCTCAGGCTATTAATCCACTGGTACAGATTGCCTGTACGCGCAAAAGTATTCCCGGCACTAAGACGCTGGCAATTGTGGCGGTGATTGATGGTGGGGGGATTTTACATCGTGCAGGTACGGCTGAGTCGGTGTTGTTATTTGCCAATCATCGCCGTTTTTATGCAGAACCCGATAACTGGGATGCTATGGTGACTAAACTCCGGAGGTATGCGCCGGAAAAGAAGGTTATTGTTGAAGCAGATAATATTGAAGAGGCTGTGGCTGCTTTAAATGTACAGCCTGATATTGTGCAATTGGATAAATTTTCACCGGAACAATTTGCTTTGGTAATGCAGCAAGCTCAATCGCTGGCACCGAGGTGTTTGCTATCAGCAGCAGGAGGAATTACGTTAATGAATGTGGCGGATTATGTGCGTGCCGGTGCGCTATTATTGGTAACTTCTGCGCCCTATTATGCGCCACCGATAGATATTAAGGTACGTTTACAACCTATTTGAGTTGAATTTTAGTCGAAGTTATGGCTCAAGGGTTGGTTCTGTAATATCGACCACGCTTATGCAATGCTTTGCTTGTTTTTGTATTTTATTTGGTTTAACGATGGCTAAGATGGTGTGTTTTGGTGATGTCAGCTTAGCCATCGTTTTTTATCTACCGTATAAGCCTGAAGACTGGTTATTTATCCAGCCCTTGCTGCACCATATGTGCTGCTCGGATTACGGCTTTAGCTTTATTCTGAGTTTCTTGCCATTCCAGTTCTTCATCAGAGTCAAATACGATGCCGCCCCCGCTTTGTACAAAAAGAGTGTTATTTCTGATAACTCCGGTACGGATGGCGATACATAAATCCATGTCACCAGAAAAACTTAGATAGCCGGCTGCGCCACCATAGATACCACGTTTATTTGGTTCTAGCTCTTCGATAATTTCCAGAGCACGCACTTTGGGTGCTCCTGATAGTGTTCCGGCTGGAAAAGTTGCGGCGAGTACATCTAGATTGGAAATGCCATCCTGTAACACACCCTCAACGTTGGAAACCAGATGCATGACATGAGAATAACGTTCAATAACCATTTTATCAGTTACTTTTACTTGTCCTGTTTTGCTGATGCGACCGACGTCATTACGACCAAGGTCGATTAACATAACATGCTCGGCTACTTCTTTGGGGTCGTGGCTTAGTTCCTGTGCCAGCGCCTGATCTTCTTCCGGTGTTTTTCCACGAGGCCGGGTACCGGCAATGGGGCGTACGGTAACGTTGTTCTGTTCTCGCCGCACCAGAATTTCCGGTGAGGAACCAACCACATGAAAATCGTCAAAATGGTAATAAAATAAATAAGGTGAAGGATTTAAGGTGCGTAACGCACGATAGAGACTGAGTGGATTGTCATGAAATGGCATACTTAGGCGCTGGCTAGGCACGACTTGCATGCAATCGCCATCAAGAATGTATTCCCGTACTTGCTTAACATAATTTTTGTACTGCTCTGCACCGGTTTCTGGTACTGCTTCTGTATGCTTGCTACCAAGAGAAAGGGGTAGTTGTACGCTTTGACGCAGAGCGGTACGGAGTTCTTCAAGCCGTGACCTTGCCTGTTGATAACCGTCTTTTTTGCTGGTATCTGCATAAACAATCAAATAGATTTTACCGGATAGATTGTCTACTACGGCCAGCTCTAAGGAAAGTAATAAAAATATATCTGGTGTCCCTATGGGGTTAGGTTTATCTGCTTGTTTTAGACGGTGAGCAATCTGCTCGAAATGGTATATTGTTTCGTAACCAAAATAGCCAACTAGTCCTCCGGTAAAGCGAGGCAAATTCGGAATAGCAGGTGTTTTATAACGGGACTGAAATTGGTTGATAAAAGACAGTGGATTACCCTGATATGTCTCAACTAGCTGCGCCTGCTGATATACATTGGTAGTTTGCCCAGATATTTTCAAATAGGTATCACAGGGTAGACCTATAAAAGAATAACGTCCAAACCGCTCGCCGTTTACTACAGATTCGAGCAGGTAGCTGAATGGTTTGTTTGCTAATTTAAGATAGAGCGATAAGGGGGTATCCATGTCGGCTAACACTTCCTGCACTAAAGGGATATGCGTATAGCCGGCTGCAGTCTGTTGCTGGTATTCAGCTAGGGTAATCATGATATTTATTTGGTCTGTGTATTGATATGCTTGCTCAGAATAATGATGCTTTTAAACTATTGTTTTTTACTGATTCATATCATAGCGTAATTCATAATGAAAAGCATTTTTTACGCAGGCTTTTTTGTTATGACATGCACGTAGGAGAGATGACTTAATATACTGTTATTTGGAGTGAAATCAGACTTGTCAATAAAAAAGCTGCCGTTTGATGGGCAGCTTTTTTGCTGGTTTACTCGTCAACTGGTGCTTCACCGTCAGTTTCGTCCAGTTGCCCTTCGGTATTCTGCGCAGTGATACCGACTTTGTTGCGAATTTTAAAATTGATTTCATTGGCAATTTCTGGGTTGTCTTTAAGCCACTGGCGTACATTATCTTTACCCTGACCAATTTTGCTGCCATTGTAGCTGTACCAAGCACCAGCTTTTTCAACGATACCCAGTTTAACGCCAATATCTATCAGTTCTCCCTCCCAGCTTACGCCTTCGCCATATAAAATATCAAATTCGGCTTGCTTAAACGGCGGAGCAACTTTGTTTTTAATCACTTTCACGCGTGTTTCGTTACCAATGACGTCATCCCCTTTTTTAATCTGGCCGATTTTGCGGATATCCAATCGTACGGATGAGTAAAATTTAAGTGCATTACCGCCAGTCGTGGTTTCAGGGTTTCCAAACATTACGCCGATTTTCATGCGAATCTGGTTGATAAAGATAACCAGTGTGTTGGTTTTTTTAATGTTACCAGTTAATTTGCGTAAGGCCTGACTCATCAGACGAGCCTGTAAACCAACATGGCTGTCACCCATTTCGCCTTCGATTTCAGCTTTAGGTACCAGTGCAGCAACGGAGTCAACGACAACCATATCTACACCACCACTGCGTACCAGCATGTCACAGATCTCCAGAGCCTGTTCACCGGTATCCGGTTGGGAAACCAATAATTCTTCAACTTTTACACCTAGTTTACGTGCATAGATGGGGTCAAAGGCATTTTCGGCATCGATAAAGGCGCAGGTACCTCCACCTTTCTGACATTGAGCAATGGCTTCTAGACAGAGTGTGGTTTTACCGGATGATTCTGGACCGTAGATTTCTACAATACGACCTCTGGGTAGGCCACCTACGCCCAAAGCCAAGTCTAGTCCAAGTGAACCGGTAGAAATGACTTCAAGGTTTTCATCAGTATGGCTGCCATCCATTTTCATGATGGAACCTTTACCAAAACTTCTTTCTATTTGGGCTAGGGCCGCAGCCAGTGCTTTGCTTTTTTCATCTGACATGATGTTGTGCTCGCCTGTTTATAATTGATTAAATAAATCAATTATCGCATAAGGTTCTGGTCAGGTGTTTAGCAAAAGTTTAGTTATGCTATGTATTTGAATTTTACAGTTTTGTTATTGTCTGCTGTGAGTGGAAATGTCCGACAGCTGCCTGTTTTCCACTTATGAAGTTATTTCCTCAGAATAATTTTTTACGAATTTTTATTGATTGCAGACGGTTGTCAGTCAAGTTTATAAGAGGTTGATAAAGATGATACACTATTGTCTTACTTTAGTAACTTTAGTTGTTGCTATGACTCTTCCATGACGGCCGGATAGCGGTTGTTAGGTTGTCTTTCACAATGCTGACATTTGTTCAGTAATTAGTTCTATCGAATTCGTTACAGTTGCTTGTCATTGCTGGCAGCAGCTGGGGGTTGTCTTATATGAATGCTTTTGCCAATTTGGGCTTATCTCAGGAAATTGTCTCTGCACTTTCTGATCAGGGCTATCAGGAACCTACGCCTATCCAATCTGCCGCTATTCCAAAGGCTTTGGCTGGAGTGGATTTACTTGCGGCAGCACAGACCGGTACTGGAAAAACCGCAGCATTTATGCTGCCGAGTCTGGAGCGACTAAAGTGTTATGGAAATACCAGTACTTCTCCGGCGATGCATCCGGTACGTATGTTGGTACTGACACCTACGCGTGAACTGGCAGATCAAATTGACCAGAATGTACAGGGGTATCTAAAAAATCTGTCTTTACGCCAGACGGTTTTGTTTGGTGGTATGAATATGGAAATCCAGAAACAGAATTTACGTCAGGGCTGTGAAATTGTCATTGCTACAGTAGGACGTCTGCTGGATCATGTTCAGCAAAAAAATATTCAACTGAACAAGGTGGAAATTGTGGTGTTGGACGAAGCAGACCGTATGCTGGATATGGGGTTTATTGATGATATCCGCAAAATTATGCAGATGCTGCCACCGCAACGGCAAACACTACTGTTTTCAGCTACTTTTGCACCGGCAATTCAGCGGCTGGCACAGGATTTCATGCATCACCCTGAGAAAATTCAGGTAACAGCACAAAATACCACTTCGGCCAATGTGGAGCAACATATCATTGCATTGGATAGTGGACGCAAACGTTCTCTTCTGCAACGGCTGATATGCGACCTGAACATGAATCAGGTAATTGTATTCTGCAACACCAAGCAAAGTGTTGATCAGGTCAATCGCGAATTAAACCGACGGGGTATTACTGCACAGGCAATTCATGGTGATAAATCGCAGCAAACACGTCTGGAAACACTGGCTCAATTTAAGGAAGGCAGTTTACGTGTTCTGGTGGCTACTGATGTGGCGGCTAGAGGACTGGATATTGCCGAACTGCCTTTTGTAATTAATTATGAACTGCCACTGAATGCTGAAGACTATGTACACCGAATAGGACGTACGGGACGTGCCGGCGCAGAAGGCGTGGCCATTTCATTAATGGATGAGCAGGAACAGAAAGTATTCGGTGCGATAAAGGAATTGACCGGAAATGACCTTTTAATAGAGCGGATTGAGGGTTTTGAGCCACGTTGGTGGGAACAGACTCCGGCCGAAAATAAGGCTGTACAGACATCCTCCGTGAAAGTGGAAAGTAATAGTCACACACCACACCAGCATCAACGTAATAACAAATTTAATTCAGAAAACAATAATAAAGGATTGGATAATAAGGATGTCAGTGTGACTTGCCAGCAGATTCCTGGCCGAGCACGCCGCTTTAGCCGGCATAATCATCCGCAATGTGCTCTGTTGCAACCAAATTTTGGCGCTCGAAAAACGAAAATCCGTATTTAGAGATAATTTAAATCTTTGATATAATTATTGTTTTAACATCTACTCTATTTGCAAATGAGTAAATAGTGAAAAAATTTGGGAATTAATCCAACTATAGGTATAATGCGCTGCTGTGGCGGGTCTCCTCGCATGGTTATTTAGGACAACGGGTCAGGTGCGGAAGCAAGCAGCCCAGCCTAAAGCGACCAGTGCCGGGGGTCTGGCTCGCCACCCTCATCTCTAATAAATTCTATCTTTTATTTCCTTATTTTCCTTTTCATCAATTGATTATTGTATTTACTCTGCTGCTTTGTTAATCTGCATCAATCTGATTACAACAAGAGTTAACACAATGAATATTCGATACTCTTCCTATTTGTACGCAATAATACTGTCTGTTAGTGGTTTTAATTCCATGGCAGAAGGACTGAATTATGGTGTCGTTGAGTTAACTGCAGATGCGAAACAAGTTGTAGCTCGCGATGAAATGGTGTTGCTACTCAAAATTCAGCAGCAGGGTATAAACAGGCAACAAGTAAGCAGTACCGTTACTAATCAATTAAATCAGGTTTTGGCCAGTGCTCGCCGGCATGAAGATTTCAATACCACTCAGCTAACCCGTAGGGTTGAGCCTAGATTTGATTTTCAAAAAGATAAGCGAATAGACAATGGCTGGCAGGATTTTGCCCTGATACAAATTAAAAGTACTAATTTATCTGCTCTAAATCGATTCGCTGCTGAAGTTCAGAAAGTGGCAGCGATTGAAGGTATTGATTATCAGGTTGCGGATGCTACTCTGCAAAATAATGAAGCCAAATTGACTCAGCAGGCCATTGCTCTTTTTCAGCAGCGAGCCCGACAGATAACTCATGATTTAGGTGGACATGGATACAAAGTAGTGAATATGAGTATAGGCAGCAGCCAGAGTGGTCGAAATTATAACGCTTATGCTAGCCCTCTGATGATGAGCCGAGCTAGTAACTCTGCTCCAGTTCAGGACGTTGCAGCTGGAGAAACCCTGTTAACTCTAAACATTAATGGAAAGATACAGGTTACCGGATTACCTTAATCACGCCTCAATGCTTCTTTTAACTAAATCCATATTATTGGGTTTTAGTTGAATACGAAAGATAAAAGAAAAGCCAGCTCGAATGAACTGGCTTTTCTTTTAAACTGGCACGCCCACGGGGAATCGAACCCCGGTTACCGCCGTGAAAGGGCGATGTCCTAACCGCTAGACGATGGGCGCGGATTTGGTGCACCCGGAGCGATTCGAACGCCCGACCCTCTGGTTCGTAGCCAGATACTCTATCCAACTGAGCTACGGGTGCGTGAAAGATGTGCAGTATAGGCAACATTGACTCCAGTGTCAACACTAGCGATGCTCAAAAAAAATTAATAATAGGCAATATATTGTTTTGATGAAAAAGAATTCTTCGATTTAAGGGCGTTGAATACAGGATTAAATATGCATTTCATATATTTTATTAGCTGTACTTGCATTCATTTTAAGATAAAATACTTATTCTTTATGCGTTATTTGTTTGCGTCATGAATCATGCTGTCAATTATGACGCCGCTGCATTTGCCGATCTGGCAGCGGTTTTGTTCACGCTGCCGTTGCCAGTTGCGATTGTTGATCTGGAAACCACCGGTGGTCACTTTGAAAATGACCGGATTACTGAAATAGCCATTTTGAGGTTTCATGAAGGTTGTATCAGCCGGCATCAATGGCTAATTAATCCACAGCAGCCTATTAGCGAATTCATTACTCAGTTAACCGGCATCAGCAATGAAATGGTGCAGGATAAGCCAGTTTTTACTGATATTGCCACAGAATTATTACCCTTATTAAGAGGGCATTTACTGGTCGCTCACAATAGCCGCTTTGATTATACTTTTTTGCGCCATGCCTTTGCCCACTGCCAGATTAACTTTGCTGCTCCTACCCTGGACACTGTGCCATTTTCACGCAAATTGTATCCGCAATATTTTAAGCATAATCTAGACAGCATTATTGAACGCTTTGCGATTAAGATTGATGCTGCAAAACGCCATCGGGCAATGGGTGATGCCATAGCTCTGGCTGAATTTTTACAATACAGCTTGAAAGAAAAAACCATATCAGTTTGGATGACCCACTGGCAAACATTGATTAAACCTGGTTTTCTGCCTTCATGGCTTCAATCAGAATTACGCCAGCAGTTGTATTCTTTACCAGATTGTGCAGGTCTGATTTTATGGCAGCCGAATCAGCAGGAAAAGGCCAAAATAAGGTTAGTGGAACGTGCATTTACTGATATGTGCACGCTACTCCAGCATAAAAAAACTGTAAAAGAATGGTTGCTAACTAGGAGCGTAGATTTTATTCCATCAATAAGTACATTGCATGCAGTTTGGCTGCAAGGCTATTATCTGTTGCATCATGGATATAGTTGTACAGATGCCAAAGATGCACCAGCGAAATGGTATACAGTTACTTTTGTTCCCAACTTTCATGGTCAGCTGCAGGCTAGGATTGTTCACCTCAGAGAAGGGATCCTGTCTCAACCACCGTTTGGATTATTTGTTCATCCACGGGCAGCCAAGCGAGCACTGGCAGAATGGGCTCGCCAGTATGATTTGTGTCCAGCGGTGCTGGATATAACGCCACAAAGTCTTGGCCAGAATGAACCCTGCCCCAAACAGGCAGCAGGGTTATGTGATGGTAGTTGCCGACAGGATGCTGCTACCCAGAAACACAACAAGCTAATTTTAAAATATGCACCATTATTACCAGTTTGTGACTGGGGCAAATGGCACCAGTTGCAGCTGACTGAAATTGATGCTGTTACCGGTAACAACATAATCATTGAAGCCCAGGCAGGTTGCATTCGACTGGATGAACAACACTGGTACTTTCATCCGCTGCTACCAAAACTTCTGAAGCAACGGCTGAAAAAACCTACAAATATTAAGTTTATCTGTTAAGGAAATAAAGCAGCAGGTTGTATTTATGAGCTGTCACAACCTGCTGCTTTCAGTAATATGATAATTTTGTATTTAAGATTTGCTTTGCTGTAAGTCTTCGTTTTTAGTTGTCGCTATATTGTCCCGAACGGAATTTTTGGGCTGAGTCAGCTGTTCATGCGTGTGAACAACATTGGGGCCGATGCGATCAGGCACTTGGTCCGGCATTCCATTAATCGGTATAACCGCTGCCTGTGTAATATCAGTATAGGGTAAGGATGATTCTGCATCAGCCGGAGAGTTTTTATTCACCCCTTTACTCATGAATTCCAATGTAATGCTCTTGTCAGCACGTTTGCGCAGCTGCTCCTGTAAGACTTTTTTTTCCATTAATTGCTTCGCATCTGCATTTAATAGCTGTAATACTTTCTGATAACTACAATTCATTTCATCTATAGCATTAGCCGTATCAATAAAATGTTTGTCTACCTGCTGACGATAGTTATCAAAACTGGTTTTCACGGCCTGATAGTGCTGGTGCTGTTTTCCACGGCGCAGAATTAACCACATCAAACCCAATCCAAGCAACAATCCGATTATTGCAGCTAAAGATACATATAACCAAAGCTGACCATTCATACTGTTTTCCTTTTCCAATCAATATCGCTTTTGTTATGTCTAGCGGCTGTGACTATAACAGCCATCGAAGCTATAAAGTAATTTAATTTACGGCTATATGGCTCAAATTTAGTCGTTCTAAACATTTTCAACATTTGTATTTGGTTAAATGACTAGATAGACGCTCAGTAACAACACCACTAAGCTGAACAAAGCCGCAATCAAATCGTCAAGCATAATACCAAAACCACCATGGACACGCTTATCAAACCAGCGAATCGGCCAAGGTTTAACTGCATCAAAAAAGCGAAAAACCGCAAATGCAGCTAACCACCATATCCAGCCAGCTGGTATGCAGAATAAAATCAGCACCATGGCAGCTATTTCATCCCAGACTATGCCACCATAGTCTTGTCGGTGTAATGCTTTTTCAGTGTAATCACAAATAAAAATACCCACCAGAAAAAGAAAGACAGCAAACACAATGTTGTACCAGAACGAAAAACCGAGCATGAGCCACAATGCAGCCAAGGGCAATGCTGGTAGCGTCCCAAATGTACCAGGTGCTTTAGGTGCCAGACCGCTACCAAAGCCAAAGCCCAGCCAACACACTGGATGCTTACATAACCAGCGCCATGTCGGGGTAACCAAAGGTGTAGTCGTTTCTGAATTAGCCAAAATGATCAAATCCCTGATGCTGTAGCTGAATCACATTGCCAGCATGATTAATTAATTGCAGCTCACGCCCTGCGGTAATGGTACCTATTTTTGTTACTGATGTAGTAGCTCTGTTGGCTGCAGCCATAATTGCCTCACGTTGGCTGGGCGCAGCGGTAAATACCAGCTCATAATCGTCACCACCAGCCAAAAGCCAATGGTATAGCTGAGCCGGAAGAAATGCATCAGATATTCGTAGATCTGGTAATGAAGGAATCAAATCAACATTTATTGTTGCACCAACATTGCTGGCTTTGAGAATATGATTGATATCCTGTGTGAGACCATCAGATATATCCTGTGCCGCATGTGCCAGTGATAAAAGCTCCTTTCCTAGTGCAACACGAGGTTCCGGACGCAGTCGTTTAGCTTCGCACTGAGCAAATACTGCAGCTGGTAAAGAAGTCTTATGCAAGTACACATCCAGAGCAGCCGCAGCCAGCCCCAGCAATCCGGTCACCCAGATATCATCACCCAGTTGTGCCGCATCTCGGCGTAATGCGTGTTGGCGTGGTGTTTCACCAATAATGGTAACATTAAACACCCAATTACCCTTAGTGGTATCTCCTCCTATTAAGGTAACACCAAATCGACGCGCCAGTGCAAACAATGCATCACAAAAAGCGGTTAACCAGTCTTGTTTCAGCTCCGGCAATGCCACGCTTAATAGAGCCCAGCGAGGAGTAGCACCCATAGCAGCCATATCTGAGAAATTGACAGCTAATACCTTATGCGCCAGATCTTCTGGGGCAACATCTGTAAAAAAATGGGTTCCTCCCACAAGCATATCTGTACTGAAATGCAAATCATAGCCACTGCGTGGCCGCACGATGGCTGCATCATCACCAATACCCAACACCAGTTCGTTATCCTGCTGCTGCCGGTGGAGATATTGTTGAATGAAATCAAACTCTGTCACCAAATATCCAATTTTATCTAAAATCTAGGATAATTCTAAAGATTCTTGGCTTATCGTGCCACAAAAGCTTGTATTTAAATATACTGATAATTGTATGAATAACCAAATATGCAATCTTTATTTTTTTATTCCAAAGCTTGATTAATTCCCATATTATTTAAAAAAAATGACAATATGGTACTTATAAAGCAAGGAATAATCGCCATCTTCAAATAATAATAACTGAACAATATATAAGCAATTATTCTACAGAAACAAAAATAATTGCTATATTGCCAACATCAAAACCACTAAACCAATGTCATCACGATATTTATTAATCGCGTCGAAAAAGACTAATCGATGCGATTGTGGTTTTTTGAAGCCTACTATAAACGGATGACAAAACATTCGCATTTGAATTATTTATCCCCTGTTCAATTTGAAATTAAACTGAAATAACGATTTAACTAAACTGTTCGTTAAAATGATGGCTCATCAAAGGAGAGCGTCACATTTTAGAGGACACTACCACCGCCGTTTGGGATTGAGTATTGAACTATTATTCAAGCAAATTAGAAAATACCTCAATAAATTAAGGCAATATCACTATTATTTATCTTTACTCCAATCCAAAAGCACTCGCGCGCACCCGAATACTGTTGGTAATTTCTCGCCAAATCACCATCAATTGCTCTTGCGTATACCCCTGGGTTTCATCTTCGGGAATTTTATAATACATTTTGATTTGCAACTGTGGCGTTTTATAGGTTGGATCGAGCATATTTATACCTAATGTAAACTTATACCACCAGTCATCTGACTCATAACCTGATTCATCCGAAAAAAACTGCCCTTTGGTTAACCACTCTTCTAACAGCAAACCTTGACTTTCGCGCGTGCCCTTATAAATAGTGTACCCCCGATCATCGGTTACGTAACTTTCGGCTTGATCAAGTAGCTTATAAAAACCTTTATAATTGTTATACGAAATACTAAAATAAAAATTATTGTCCTCATTATACCGATAAGTAACCTCGGTATCTTTCCATTCGCTATCCTCACCTTGCATAAATCCATGTAACAAACAAAAGCCTGGTGTGATTGGAATACTTAAATCATCACGTGGCTGAATTCGCTCAAACAGTTGGCGCAGTTCTTGTAATTTTTTTGGGACATCATTTGTATAGAGTTCTGGATATTTCATCCGATTTTCATCATGTTTTTTATCAGAACCGTTTTGCGCTTTCATCTCTATTTTTAACGTCACTTCGTCTTGCCAGCGGTAACCCTCAAGAATTCTGGCGGAATCATCGGTACCTGGACTCTCCATCCGTTCAAAAATAATTCCTTGCATTTTATCCGGATGATTAGTCTGTACCGGATACACCGCTTTTAAATAGGGGCTATCGGTCGGGTCAATCGTTTTAGTATCTTTTAACGCCTGCTCACGCTGGGCGATCATCTGTTTAAACGGCGGTAAATACTGCTTTTGGGTGGTAATCACAAAATCACCCGTGCCTTTATAATAAAACAGGCTTTCATTATTGACTTTAAATGCCGCAGGAAAATCAATTAAATAAGTGCCAACACAGCGTGTCTGGGAATTGTTTAGTAAAGCATCAACCTGCTGCTGTTCGTTTGCTGATAAAGTCAATTTTTTAATATTTTTGTTAAATGCCTGACAACTGATTAATGTTAAGAATAGAGCAATCGCGACGGCTCCCTTTTTTTTTAAGGGGGTTAATGTGTTCATGCTAGAGGCACCTTTTTCATTATGAAGAATATTCTGGTTTATTAACTTCTTTATATAGTTAATTCAAAATATTTTCTTGCATATAAATAGCATTATTTGCTCGAATCTAAATCATTCACCAGTCCCATATAAAGCGCCCTTCAAAATAATATAAATTATCTCTATGTACATTTAGCTGCTAGCCTGTTTGTGAATTAAGTCTTTTCAATTAATGTAAGATAACTGATACACTTTAATACCGCCTAAACAGCAACCAATACAATGGCTGCAACAATAACTTTATCTATCCGTTTAGGTAAAAAATAGAGTTATTTCTTACCAATAAAAAAGTTTTTTATCTGGCTTAAGTTATTGCGCGCATCCGCTAAATTAATCTCCTTTAGCTTTTACTTATACTCTTTTATATTTGCAATTAACTATGAATAAGAATTGTTGTGCTAGCTTTACTTTAATTAGAAGTTTTGCGCGGAAAATCTATTTGACCAATTATTAGCAGCGGAGAACAGTCACTTATTCTATAGTACAAATACTTATTAGTTATTAAAATAGATGGCACAAACGAAATGGATTAGAAAATTTTAGTAGCGGAAACTATTCTAAATCAGGGCAAAAGCCCGCTCAGCTCTCCTAGAAACCAGTTTACCCTAGGATCAGGGGTCGGGCGTGTTACAGCAAAATAATTTACTATATTAGCAGCCTGCTGGGTCAACAGTGGTATCAATACACCGCTGCGTACATAAGACTCCGCTACTTCTTCAGATAACAAGCCAAGATGGCTACCTGCCAGAATAAACATCAGTGTAGCTTGCTGTTTATAAGCCACAGCAGTTGTATTACCTGTCATCAAACTATTACCTTCTTGCTGCCGAGCATAAATACGTTTTACCCATTGATAGTCTTCAACTAATAAATTTAATGTTAAATCACTCACTTTAGCTGCTGGATGAGATATATGGCAATAAATATACTCACGTTCTTCAAATACCAGTTGATAATGTAGATTCTTTAATAGGCTGTAATAATAACCAACACCAAAATCCATCTGATTATTGGCGATGGCAATCTCAATATCCTGCGGTGCACAAATATCTATCGACAGCCGTAGCTCGGGATAATGCTGATATGCACTGGCAATGACCTTATTAAGGATATTCTGGAAATCTACCGGCAGATATTCCACTAGTCCAATACGCAAAGTACCAGACAACACTGAGCGGTGCCACTTAATGTTCTGTACCTCACGGTGAAATTCACTGGTTGCCTGAAGCAGTAATGTACAGGCTTCATATAACTGATGGCCAGCTTTGGTTAAGGCGAAACCGGAACGCCCACGCCGACATAGCACCACGCCTAGACTCTCTTCCAGATGCGCCAGATGAGTACTGATGGCTGACTGCGACATATTAAGCCGCTTTTGAGCAGCAGTAACACCCTGACACTCCACAATAGCTACAAATGCCTGTAAAGCCTTTAAATCATGTTTTATCAAGGTGTGTAACATAGTCGCCCATTATATAAATTAGTTTAATACCGGTATCTGCACCGTATCATTACAGGCCGCTGATAATATCTGACTTAATACCGCAAAAAATTCACTGCCATCACGACCAGAAATCCATCGCCCTTGGTGGTAAGCAAAATGATAACCACCGCTTTTTGCAGCAATCCATAATTCCTGAGTAGCCACATGACGATTAACAATAATCTGCTCACCGTTGTCGGACTCAATAGTGAGTACATTACCACCTGCCTCACAATCCAACTCCCACCCACCAGTATCTATACATTCATCAATATAACCAAACAGCTCATCGCTATACTGTAAAAATTCACTCTCGGTCATTTCGCTTACCGTAACTCTACATTTTATTACATTCAAGCTGTTATCTTGCCATATAATATGGCTAAATCCTAGTTTTATCCGTGATGGCAATTTGCCGTACCGGCCATTTAAATCATAGTGAGCCAGATTAATGCTTCGTTTTTTATTTTTGAGCGTGCTTGCAACCTGTTTCCTGTCTGCTTGTGGCTATAAAGGTGACTTATATCTGCCTAAAGAAGGTGATAAAGCCAAATACGGCGTAATACAAACCGGCTTGACCATCGACCCAATTGACCAGAAAACACTACCCAAACATGACTGATTCTTTCCATTGTGAGCAAATACCCTATTCCGTTTTAGCTGCTGAATACGGTACGCCACTATATGTATACAGCCAGCAAGCCATGACTGCGGCTCTTAATCAATACCAACAGGCTTTTGCCGCATTACAGCCCTTAATATGCTATGCAGTTAAGGCTAATAGTAATTTATCTATTTTGCGCCATTTTGCTCAATTAGGTTGTGGCTTTGATATCGTTTCCGGAGGTGAGTTACAGCGCGTTTTAACCGCAGGTGGCGATGCCAAAAACATTATTTTTTCCGGCGTGGGTAAAAGCTGTGCCGAAATAGAATGGGCGCTGAAGCAAAATATCCGCTGCTTTAATGTTGAATCATTGCCGGAACTAGAACGCATCAATACCATTGCAGCCAGACTGGACAAAATTGCCCCGATATCTTTGCGCATCAACCCTGATGTTAACGCGCATACTCATCCGTACATTTCTACCGGATTAAAAGCTAATAAATTCGGTATTGCCTATCAAGATGCCATAGCAGCTTACCAACTGGCAGCCACTTTACCGCATCTGCAGATAACTGGAATCGACTGCCACATCGGGTCACAGTTAACGGATTTATCGCCATTAGTTGAAGCACTGGAACGCATGCTGCTGCTGGTTGATAAACTGGCCGCATTGAATATTAACTTAGAACATATTGATTTAGGTGGTGGAGTTGGTATTGTTTATCAAAATGAAAATGTGCCGGATTTAGTTACTTATGCTGCTGCCGTGGAACGGTTGCTGGCTGGTCGTCATTTGCAGCTAATGCTGGAGCCGGGTCGCAGTCTGATTGGTAATGCCGGCACTTTACTGACTACTGTTGAATACATTAAACATGGCGAAGAAAAGAATTTCGTTGTCGTCGACGCCGCTATGAATGATTTGATGCGCCCATCGCTGTATCAGGCCTATCACGCCATTGTTAATGCCAACCAGACTTCAGCAGATGAATTAATCGCTGATGTGGTCGGTCCGATCTGTGAATCCGGTGATTTTCTGGCCAAAGACCGCACCATTGCTGCTAAAGCTGGTGATTTACTGTTGATTAAAAGTACAGGTGCCTATGCATCGAGTATGGCCAGTAACTACAATACCCGCTGTCGAGCGGCAGAAGTACTGGTAAATGGAGCAGAATATAAATTAATTCGTCAACGTGAAAACCTCACTGATTTGCTGAGTCCTGAAAAGGCCTGTTTGTAAACAACCAGTAACAGTTAAATATCATCGTATAAATCTATTTAACAGCGTATTAGCTCAATCCTTAGGCGAATACGCTATATTTTCTCCAGATAGATAAATTTTTTTATTCATTACTGATATTTGCTGTTATTGTATCTGGTTATATCAGCCAGTTAGCGATAATTGTCTGAATTAATCAATTCTTATTCTTTAACCCTAACCCTTCGTTACAAATAAATATTCTTATACCTATATTCTATCGTATTAAATGGATTATCTTTCAGGAAAGATACGTATATGCACCAGAAATTTTCGCATCGTGCTCAGGTATTAAAAAGTTCTGCTATTCGTGAAATTCTCAAGGTAACTGAGCAACCCGATATCATCTCTTTCGCCGGCGGTCTACCTGCCCCCGATGCATTCCCGCTGACAGAAATCAAAACTGCCACAGACACTGTACTACAAAGCAAAGATATTTACGGTGCATTGCAATATGGCCCCACTGAAGGTTATGCACCCTTACGCCAATGGATAGCTGATTATTTGTCTGCGCGCGATCAAACCGCAGTAAAACCGGCACAGGTTCTGATAGTAACCGGTTCACAGCAGGCTCTGGATTTAATAGGCAAAATGCTGATTGATTCTGATGATAAAGTTCTGGTAGAAACCCCTACTTATCTGGGTGCATTACAGGCTTTTAATCAATACGCACCAGAATATATTGCGATAGAAAGTGATAGCGATGGGCTGAAACCGGAAACTATTAGGGATGATGTGGCGGCTGAAGCAAAATTTTTGTATACAATCCCTAACTTTCAAAATCCAACAGGACGTCGTTTAACCGAATCGCGGCGACAAACACTGGTAGCAAAAGCCAAACATAATCATTTGATATTGGTTGAAGACGATCCTTATGGTGATTTGGATTATCAGGGTCATCGTTTACCTTGTCTGTACAGTCTCGCACCGGAAAACACTATTTATTTGGGCTCATTTTCAAAAATATTAACGCCGGGGCTACGCTTGGGTTTTATTGTCGCCAGTGAGCAATTTATCAGCAAACTGGTACAACTCAAACAGGCTGCAGATTTACATACTCCCAGTCTGACTCAATATATAGCCTATCAGGTACTGAGCAAGAATAATTTTCTTACACATCACATTCCCAAAATTCGCGAAATCTATGCCAAGCGCTGTCAGTACATGCTGGATTCACTAAAACGTTATATGCCCAGACAAGTTCATTGGAATCAGCCTGAAGGTGGCATGTTTATTTGGGTAGAGTTACCGGAAAATATCAATGCTACTGAATTACTCAGCGACGCAATCAGCCAGAAAGTGGCTTTTGTACCTGGCGAAACTTTTTATGCTCATGCTGAAAAAACCAATTGCTTTCGACTGGCCTTTGTGACAGTGCCGGAAGAAAAAATCGAACGTGGTATAAAAATTTTGGCCGAGATGATTA